>NZ_CAWMEB010000437.1:0-39829 GCF_963866145.1 Xenorhabdus sp. NBAII XenSa04 | reverse complement strand
TCGTTGACACGGCGGGTTAACGGCACCCATTTCTTCTTGGCATTTTCTGGATTAGCTAAATCATAGGCTTTTTGGGCTAACTCATTAGCTGATTTCACGGCTTTTGATGTTGCTGCATGGGCCTCACTGTTACTGTCTACAGCATTACTTAAAATAACAAATCCTTTGTTTTTCAATGTGGCATCTGGATGGTTACGGCTGTCTGCATGGTCTCCGATTCTGTCCCTTACGTATCTGCGAGTTGCTAAGCCAGAAAATAATTCTTCAAACGAACCTACCAAATTTATGTTATCAATAGGTAAAAGCATACGAATTGTTTGTTCATGCTTTTGTGATTTGTACAGTTCAGCACAGTTTCCGATAGCAACTAGCGTACCACTTTTATCAAATAGACCTATTTCACGGATCCACCAGCTACCCTCATCTTCTGGGAGTACCTGTTCAACAACAATTTGGTTAGGGTTTTTAGGATCAATGAATAATCTGTCAATTTCTGCACGATATCTTTCATTAATCAATTGAGTTTGATTAGCATTCGGTGTTGGCAAATTTCCGTCGCCAACTGCCATGTGTGTAATTTCAAGCTTGTTACCTGAGGTTGCAGCGTTTTCCAGTTTATTGGCACCTGAATCTGTCAACAATGAAAAATATTTCGTACTCATGTAATCCCCTTATTTATCAATGACAAGTCAATGGAATAATTCACAAACCCGCCTGTTACAACACAAGTTCCTGTAGCATTTGCCTGAGCTATAACAGTTGACTGTTTAATAAGCTCATTGTTTTGGTAAACATGTGTTCGTGGAGAAATGTAGGCAGGTCCTGCCTATATGAGACATACATTGCATCTGCAAGATTAAGCGGATTAATTATCTGGAAATTCAAATTAAATCAAAATAATGAAATTTGTCAGAAATGAAAAAACCGACACAGTGTCGGTTTTTGTCAGTAAATGATGTGTATCACGAGTGAATTATTCTTTCATCTCTTCTTCTACTTTTAGCAAGGTGATTTTCACTTTGTTAATGCGATGACTGGTGATTTCCAGTGGTTCAAAAAGATAATCGCCAATTTGTAGTTGTTCCCCTTGTTGTGGAATATGTTGTAGATATTCCATTAACAGGCCCGCCAGTGTTTGGTATTCGCGTTTTTCATCCAGTGGTAGTGGAATATAAAGTATCAGATCATCCAGCGGCATAAATCCATTGGCAATCCAATGCCCTTCTTCTGTAACCTGAATATCATGGCGAGCATCAATCTCTCCACTGCCTACAGGCAAGTTTCCTGTGATGGTTTCCATTACATCTGTGACTGTGACAATACCTTCAACGGAGCCAAATTCATCCACAACAAAAGCAAAGTGAGTTTGTGCCTGACGGAATTGTTCTAACGCCTGAAGTAAAGAGAGAGATTCAGGGAAAATCAAAGGTTGTTGTACTAATTGCCGCAAATTAAATGTCTTATGAGTGAGTTGTTGATTAAGGATATCAATCACATGAACTACACCTAGCGGTTCATCACTGGTTTTTTCATCCGTGACGACAATCCGAGTGTGTGGTTTTTGCTCCAGTAATATAGCCAATTTGTCAGTAGGTGAGTGAACATCAAGGTAAACCACGTCGTGGCGTGAGGTCATAATACTGCTGACTGTACGTTGTGCGAGACTAAAAACGCGGGCAATCATTTGCCGTTCTTGTGGTTCAAAAACTTCTTTATGCTCTTCATGATCCGCGATCAAACTGGAAGTATGGTTATCCAAATCCGCATTTTCACGTTTGCCATTTAAAATATGGAGGACAGCTTCTGCGGTTCTCTCGCGTAGTGAGCGCGAAGCACTCAGGAATTTGCGACGATTGAAATGGGCGAATTGATTTAGTGCTTCGATCATAATGGAGAAGCCAATGGCAGCATAAAGATAGCCTTTCGGTATTTTATAGCCAAAGCCTTCGGCTAGCAGGCTGAAACCAATCATCAGTAGAAAACTGAGACACAGTATAACGATGGTAGGATGGGCATTAACAAACTTTGTCAGAGGCTTACTGGCCCATATCATCAGGATCATGGCGATGATGACCGCAGTAACCATGATACCAATATGATTAACCATACCCACGGCGGTAATAACGGAATCCAGTGAGAAAACAGCATCTAAGACAATAATCTGTACAACAACCGCCCAAAAACTTGTTCCTTTACGCTGTTGATTGGTATGCAAGATTTTTCCTTCCAGCCGTTCATTCAACTCCATTGTGGCTTTAAACAGTAGGAACATTCCCCCAATCAGCATAATTAAATCACGGGCACTGAATGGATGATCCCACAAGGTCAGCAATGGTGTTGTCAGAGAAATAAGCCAAGAGAGGCTGAATAATAAGAGCAACCTCATCAGCAGGGCACAGGACAAACCAGTGAGTCTGGCTTTATCTCTCTGTTTTTCAGGAAGTTTATCTGCCAGAATGGCAATAAAGATTAAGTTGTCAATTCCGAGAACAATTTCTAAAACGATAAGTGTGGCCAGACCTGCCCATATCGTTGGATCAGCGATCCATTCCATATAGTTTATTTTACCTTTTACTGTGACGGCTTGTGCCGACCTCTGAATAATGAGGATTGATTGTCAAAATATCAATAGGCGATTTATTGCAGTTGGAAATTTTTTCAGCAAAAAAACAGTATCACAATATCGGTTGCATCAATAACTATCCCCGATACCCATTCCTGAGTTAACATGTGATCTCATTAACAAATTGTCTACTATATTTTGTTGTACGCGATATTGTTACATGTACAACGTTTTGGTAGGCAGCAAGTCATTATCAGACGGGAGTTATTCATGTCCAAGCAACAGATCGGTGTTGTCGGTATGGCGGTTATGGGGCGCAATCTGGCGTTGAATATTGAGAGCCGTGGTTACTCTGTATCAATTTTTAACCGCTCCAGCGATAAAACTGATGAAGTGATCGCTGAAAATCCAGGGAAAAAATTAGTTCCAAGTTATTCCATTGAAGAGTTTGTCGATTCGCTGGAAAGGCCACGTCGTATTCTGTTAATGGTTAAGGCAGGTGAAGCTACGGATAAAACCATTGCATCTCTGACGCCGCATTTGGATAAGGGTGACATTCTGATTGATGGTGGCAACACCTATTTTCAGGATACTATCCGCCGTAATCGTGAATTATCCGCTCAAGGTTTTAACTTTATTGGTACAGGGGTTTCCGGTGGTGAAGAAGGTGCATTAAAAGGCCCTTCAATTATGCCGGGTGGTCAGAAAGAGGCTTATGAACTGGTTGCACCGATTTTGAAAGAGATTGCTGCTCAAGCAGATGGTGAGCCTTGTGTGACTTATATTGGCCCAGATGGAGCAGGCCACTACGTGAAGATGGTTCACAATGGCATTGAGTATGGTGATATGCAGCTAATTGCTGAAGCTTATTCTCTGCTGAAGCATTCACTGAATCTGAGCAATCAGGAACTGGCGGATGTATTCAATGATTGGAATCAGGGTGATCTGAGTAGTTATCTGATTGAAATTACTGCTGATATTTTCAATAAGAAAGATGAAGAAGGTAAATATCTGGTAGATGTGATCCTGGATGAAGCAGCTAACAAAGGGACTGGTAAATGGACTAGTCAGAGTTCTCTGGATCTGGGCGTTCCAGTAACGTTGATTACTGAATCTGTCTTCGCGCGTTACATCTCTTCTATGAAAGATCAGCGAGTAGCTGCATCTAAAGTTCTGTCAGGGCCAGAAGTCCAGTCATTTAAAGGTGATAAGTCAGAATTTATTGAGAAAGTTCGTCGTGCTTTGTATTTAGGTAAAATCGTTTCTTATGCGCAAGGCTTCCAACAGTTGAAAGCATCTTCTGATGAATACAACTGGAATTTGAACTACGGTGAAATTGCCAAAATCTTCCGTGCTGGCTGTATTATTCGTGCGCAATTCCTGCAAAAAATCACGGATGCTTACAACGAAAACCAAGATATTGCTAACCTGTTGCTGGCACCTTACTTTAAACAAATTGCTGATGAATATCAGCAAGCTCTGCGTGATGTTGTTTCTTATGGTGTGCAGAATGGTATTCCAACACCAACTTTCTCTGCGGCTATCTCTTATTACGATAGCTATCGTTCTGCCGTTTTGCCTGCCAATCTGATTCAGGCACAGCGTGACTATTTCGGAGCACATACCTATAAGCGTATCGATAAAGAAGGTGTATTTCATACTGAATGGTTATCATAATGGTTAGTTATTTATAATAAATACTTAACTTTAAAAATGATGAGGTGCTGAGTTTTCAGCACCTTTTTTGTAGCAAAATTTTTTAATAAATAATATATAAAAAAGTGATCTCTATCTCACCAACCATTCAGCAAATTGCACCAGCCAGTGAGCCATATTTGCATCAAAAGCGTGATGTATCACAATAATGCAGATAACCACCAGCCCAATTATTACCAGAATAAAAATATTATTCATAGAATAATCACCTATTTTGTCTGGTTGAATTATAGCAAAATATAAATTTTATTTAATTTGTTTCTGGTTAACTAGAGGGCATTCTGAATGTGACTAATTCCGGTATGGCGATACTTGAGTGCTATCCGGTAGCGCTTTGAATGTTTAATCCTGTATTTGACTCATCTTAAAATAAATTTTTATTTTTTAGGTTTAGTGAAATTCAGTTTATTTTTTAATCCTACACTAGGGGTTATTGATATGAGTCAAAATTACTGATGCAGATAAGTGACAGATTGTAAACCACTTCTCTTACATCAGGATTTGAGATACCTCAGTAAAATCTAAGGAGTTCCTAATGGCAATATCAACTTTCTTTATCCCGCCGGTGAATAAAATCGGTATGGGATGCTTGAATGAAGCCGTTGAGTTAGTGAAAACTTATGGCTACAAACAGGCTTTAATCGTCACTGACTGTGTACTGAACGAGATTGGTGTTGTTGGGAAAGTTCAGAAGTTATTGACTGATGTAGGGATAAAAAGTGCAGTTTATGATAGGACGAATCCGAACCCAACTACGATCAATGTCGAACAAGGTCTGGCTATTCTGCGTCAGCATGATTGTGATTTTGTAATTTCTCTGGGGGGTGGTTCACCGCACGATTGTGCAAAAGGTATTGCTTTGGTGGCGGCAAATGGTGGTGATATTCGTGATTATGAAGGTGTTGATCGCTCTGCAAAACCCCAATTGCCGCTGATAGCGATTAATACCACGGCAGGGACAGCTTCCGAAATGACACGTTTTTGTATTATCACAGATATAGATCGCCATATTAAAATGGCAATTGTGGACAAAAACGTGACCCCGATCTTATCAGTTAATGATCCTGCATTGATGATTGGAATGCCAAAAGGACTGACGGCTGCGACGGGTATGGATGCATTGACTCATGCGATTGAAGCCTATGTATCTATAGCGGCTAATCCGATCACTGATGCTTGTGCATTAAAAGCGGTAACAATGATCAGCCGTTATTTGCGTCGTGCTGTTGAAGATGGCAGTGATGTAGAAGCGCGTGAAAATATGGCTTATGCCCAATTCTTAGCGGGTATGGCATTCAACAATGCTTCTTTGGGTTATGTTCACGCGATGGCGCATCAATTAGGTGGTTTCTATGATCTGCCACATGGTGTCTGTAATGCGGTGTTATTACCTCATGTACAGCGTTTTAATGCCAAAGCCGCAGCATCTCGCTTGAAAGATATTGCTGCTGCGATGGGAGCCAATGTTGCGAATGTCGATGATAAAGAGGGTGCGGAAGTATGTATTCAAGAGATCAGCCGACTGGCGAAAGATGTCAACATCCCGGCGGGGTTAGCTGAACTGAATGTTAAATCAGAAGATATCCCAACATTGTCAGCTAATGCCTTAAAAGATGCTTGTGGTTTCACCAATCCGATTCAGGCATCACATGAAGAGATTGTTGCTATTTTCGAAGAAGCAATGTAGTGATTCATAATATTTTTTCTTCATAACATTTTTCACAAACTCTGCCATCTTATCTGGTAAGGGTAAGGTTTAGTAAAAAGCCACTTCGTTTTATTCAGGTAAATTAACGAAGTGGCGTATTTTCTAACTTCGATTCCTGTTCAGAAAACGATTCTTTAAAAGTTATTGCTTAAAAAATATTGCTTAAAAACTATTCCTTAATTGAATGCCTTTTTTGCAATTGGCGGATGACACAACTAAGATCCAAATCTTGATCTTGTAGTAATACCAATAGATGATAAATCAAATCCGCAGCTTCATTGGTGAGTTCTTCTTTATCATTAACAGTTGCTGCTAATGCAGTTTCTATACCTTCTTCTCCCACTTTTTGCGCAATGCGTTTTGTCCCACGGGCGTACAAGCGGGCAGTATAGGAGCTATCCGGGGACGAATTTTTTCGACTTGCTATTAACTGTTCCAGTTGGTAAAGAAAGCCCCATCCTGTTTGTGCGGAAGCAAAACAGCTTTCAGTGCCTTTATGGCAGGTTGGTCCGACAGGATTGGCAAGGATAAGGAGAGTATCGTTATCACAATCAGAGTGAATTTCAACTAATTCCAGAAAATTACCGGAGCTTTCACCTTTAGTCCATAACCGCTGTTTAGTGCGTGAGAAAAAGGTAATTTTGCCTGAATTTAGCGTCACATTTAGTGCTTCCTGATCCATGTAACCCATCATCAACACTGTACCAGACACGGCATGTTGCACGATAACGGGCAAGAGGTTATCGACTTTTTCCCAATCTAATTTTTCAATTTCTTGTTGTGTTAATGCTGGTATCGTTAACATGTTCTTATTTCAACCCCTTGTGCTGCCAGATACTGTTTCAGTTCACCAATGTTGATGATCTGTTTGTGGAAAACGGAAGCGGCTAAGGCACCATCAACATTCGCTATTTTGAAGGCGTCTAGAAAATGTATTGGGGCACCTGCACCACCGGAAGCAATCAAGGGTACAGAGCAGGCTTCCCGAACCAGTTTAAGTTGGGCGAGATCATAACCATTACGCACCCCGTCCTGATTCATCATGTTCAGGACAATTTCACCGGCTCCACGTTGTTGTACTTCTTTGACCCAATCTAATGTTTGCCATGAAGTTGCGATAGTGCGTTTTTCATTTCCGGTAAATTGGTATACTTGATAGCTATTGTTCTTTTCATCAAACCATGTATCAATACCGATCACGACACACTGAACCCCATAGCGATCAGCCAGACGGTTAATCAAAAAAGGATCTGCTAAGGCAGGGGAATTAATAGAAATTTTATCTGCACCGAATGATAAGATTTTCCCTGCATCTTCGACGGTTTTGATCCCACCAGCAACACAAAAAGGGATATCAATCATTTCAGCTACTTTCGCAACCCAGCTTTTATCGACTATACGGCCATCAGAAGAGGCGGTGATATCGTAAAATACCAGTTCGTCTGCACCTTCCTGGGCGTAGCGTTGTGCAAGGGGAACGATATCCCCAATAATCTCATGATTGCGAAATTGTACTCCTTTAACCACTTGTCCATCGCGTACATCAAGGCAAGGGATTATGCGTTTTGCCAACATTGAATAGCCTCCCTCAGTGTAAATTTCCCTTCAAGTAACGCGCGACCAACGATCACACCTGCAACACCAGATGCAGGCAGGGGAGAAATATCGGCAAGGCTACCGATCCCTCCGGATGCTTGAAATGCGATTTGTGGATAGCATTGACTGATTTCCTGATATAGCGAAATATTAGAACCATTCAGTGTGCCATCACGGGAAATGTCGGTACATAGAACATGTTTTAGGCCAACAGGAAGATATTGTTCAACAATTTGTTCAAGTGTGGCTTTACTGTTTTCCTGCCAACCACTAATGGCAATTTGTTTAACACCATCTGTATTGATGCGGATATCCAGTGCCAGCACTATGGCTTCTGCTCCGTAATCTTGAAACCATTGCTTAACTAATTCTGGTTGGGTGACCGCAGTTGAGCCAATAACTACCCGACTTGCTCCGGCTTCAAAGAGCGCTTTGACATCGTTTTCTGAACGAATACCGCCACCGACTTGTACAGGAATGGAAATACCTGCCAGTAGCTTACGTAACAATGTCATTTGGCGTTTTGCAGGATTTTTTGCTCCGGTCAAATCCACCAGATGCAATAGCTTGGCACCTGTTTGTTCATATTCCTGTAAACGGGATAAGGGAGAATTTCCATAATCCCGGCGTCGGTCATAATCACCTTGATGCAAACGCACAACGTTGCCATCGATTAGATCTAATGCAGGTATAATCATGCGATTACATCTCCAGAAAGTTTTTCAATAGCTGTGCTCCCGCCGCGCCGGATCGCTCAGGGTGGAATTGCACACCCAAAAAATTGTTTTTTGCAATTACGCTACTGAATGGATTGCCATAATTCGTTTGAGCAATAGTGTATTCGCCAACAGGCAGGGCATAACTGTGTACGAAATAGAAATAAGCATTATTTTTAATATTGTGGAATAAGGGATGCCCGGCGAGAGCATTAACTTGATTCCATCCCATGTGTGGTAATGGCAAACCAGAAGTTGCCATTTTTCTGACAGAAGAATGGATTAACTTGAGTAATGAGATATTACCGCCTTCTTCGCTGGTTTCAGCCAGAAGTTGCAGACCCAGACAGATCCCTAATACTGGCTGAGTGAGAGAAGTGATCAGGGAGATCAATTCCCGTTGTTGAAGTTGATCCATTGCGGCAGTAGCTGTGCCTACACCCGGTAAGAGCAGTTTCTCGGCTGATTTAACAATATCTGCATCATGGCTGATTACAGGTGCATAGCCTAACCGACGGACAGCATAGGCAACGGAGGCAAGATTGGCACAGCCTGTATCCAAAATAACAACTTTCATCATCATTTTCTCTTATAAGACACCTTTAGAGCTGGGCAAGGTATCGCCTTCTATGCGGATAGCTTGTCTTAGGGTGCGGCCAAAAACTTTAAACAGACTTTCGGCACGATGGTGATCATTCTTACCTTTAGTTTTCAGGTGTAAGGTACATCCCATTGTATAAGAGAGGGAACGGAAAAAATGTTCGATCATCTCTGTACTTAAATCCCCAACACGTTGATGTTTAAATTCAGCTTTATATTCAAGGTGTGGTCGGCCGGAAATATCCAGGGCGCAACGGGCAAGACATTCGTCCATTGGAAGCGTAAATCCGAAACGGGCAATACCACGTTTATCACCTAATGCTTGTTTCAGAGCTTCCCCTAATGCAAGACCAGTGTCTTCAACAGTGTGATGATCATCAATATAAAGATCACCCTCAACTTGAATGTTCATGCGAAAACCACCATGAGTGGCGATCTGATCCAGCATATGATCAAAGAAACCGACGCCTGTATTAATGCGACTCTCTCCTTCTCGGTCCAGCCAAATGTCAATATTGATCGTAGTTTCTTTCGTTTTACGGTTTACGCTGGAATGACGATCTTTATGGGTCAACTGTTCACAAATGGCTGACCAGTCCAGTGAATCAGCTTGATAACGAATGCCTTGTATTCCCATTTTTCGGGCTAATTGCAGGTCAGTTTCCCGATCACCAATCACGTAACTGTTCTTGGTATCCATAACACCATCTGCCAGGTATTTCTCGACCAAACCGAGTTTTGGTTTGCGGCAATCACAGTTATCTTCCGGTTTGTGAGGACAGATTAATATCTCTTCAAACTGGATACCTTGTGAAGTAAGAATTTGCATCATCAGAGCATGAGGTGGTTCAAAATCAGCTAGAGGAAAACGGCTTGTACCTAATCCATCTTGGTTAGTGACCATAACTAGTTTGTAACCGAATTTTTGCAGGGTCAGTAGAGCAGGGATCACGTCAGCTTCAAAAGCCAATTTATCAAGGCGGTCGACTTGATAGTCCGTTGGTGGTTCAGTAATCAATGTTCCATCGCGGTCAATGAAAAGCAATTTCTGGCTCATGGATTTTCTGTTTCCTGTACTTGTTGAGTTTGTTTGCAAATTTGTTTGCAAAGAGTAGCAATGGCATTGACAAGCCGCTCACATTCACTACGGTTGCCAACAGTAATACGTAAGCAATTTTCTAATCCCGGTTGTTTTTGTTGATCGCGCAGGATAATGCCCTGATCCCATAATGCTCTGAATACTAATTCAGCATTGGTGAATCTCACCAGGATATAGTTGGCTTCACTGGGAAATACCTTTTCCACCAATATCAGTTCATCAAGTGCTGCTTGTAGATAAGCTCGATTAGCAATAATTTCTCCTACCCGGTTTTGCATTGTCCGAATGCCTGTTGCAGTTAGTGCCTGTGCTGCGATATCTGCAACAGGCGTAGCAAGTGGATAAGGAGCAATCACTTTCAACATTAGCGCGATAATATCGGCAGAAGCCAGAGTAAATCCACAACGTAGCCCTGCTAAAGCAAAAGCTTTCGAGAGGGTTCGCAAAATCACCAAGTGGGGATACTTTTTTAGCCAGTGAGTGGTAGTATTTTGCGGGCTGAATTCGATATAGGCTTCATCAATGGCAACAATGGCACGATTGTGGGTAAGTTCGAGGATCTGGCGTAATGCAGCGGGATCAATCAAATTACCTGTTGGATTATTCGGGTTGCAGATATAGATCAATTTGACGCGATCCAGATTATTTTGGATTGCTGTAGTATTTGGCTGCCAGTCAGTACTGCTGAGGATCTTTTTCTGCTCGACACCGAAGGTTTCAGCGCTGACACTGTACATACCGTATGTTGGAGGGCAAAACAGAACGGCATCTTTACCCGGTTCGCAGAAAACGCGGATCAGCAGCTCTATGGATTCATCTGCTCCACGGCTGACAAGCACTTGTTCTGGTTGCAGGTTTGTGTAATTTGCATAACGCTGAATAACCGTTACAGGTTGGCACTCAGGATAGCGATTGAGCGTTTTTTCCGAGAATTGGAAATCAGGGGCGGTGTGATATTCGTTGGCATTTAACCAAATATCACCCTTGCCACCCAGACGACGGGCTGACATATAAGGGACTAATTTGCGGATATTTTCTCTTGCCAGTAAATTGACATCAAAAACAGTGCTCATTATTGCTCCTTAAGCTTTGGGATGAGTGTCGGCATTGTCTGCACTATCTGTACTGTTCAGAGCAGCTATACGTAATGTGACCGCATTCTTGTGCGCAGTGAGTTGTTCTGCCTGTGCCAGTGTTTCTATAGTTGGTGCAAGTTTTTTTAAACCTTGTGGTGTGAGTTTCTGAACTGTCATTCTTTTCAGGAAATCAGCCAAACCGAGGCTTGAGTAGGTTGAGGTATAACCATAAGTTGGTAATACGTGATTTGTACCAGAAGCATAATCTCCCGCAGATTCAGGCGACCAGTTGCCAAGGAAAATGGAACCCGCATTGGTGATTTTGTCTACAAGCTGTTCTGGTTGCCGCGTTTGGATGATCAAGTGCTCAGGGCCATATTGGTTACTGATTGTCACACATTGGTCAATATTAGCAGTGACAATGATACGGCTGGATTGTAAGGCCTGAATAGCGATTTGTTGACGTGGCAGCGTGAGGAGTTGTTTCTCGATTTCACGAATGACCTGCTTGGCATAATTTTCGTCAGGTGTGACCAATATGACTTGGGAATCTGGGCCATGTTCTGCTTGTGAAAGTAGGTCTGCTGCGGTAAATGTGGGATTAGCACTATTGTCTGCAATTACCAGTACTTCTGAGGGGCCAGCCGGCATATCAATGGCTGCACCATCAAGGTGTTGGCTTACTTGTCGTTTGGCTTCGGTGACCCAGGCACTACCTGGACCAAAAATTTTATCCACTTTAGGGATGGATTCTGTACCAAATGCCATTGCTCCAATGGCTTGAGCACCACCAATCTGAAATATTTCGCTGATACCGCATAATTGGGCAGCGTAGAGTATTTCATCAGCAATCGGTGGTGGAGAGCATAAAATTACTTTACGGCATCCTGCGATACGGGCGGGAGTGCCGAGCATTAGCACAGTGGAAGGTAATGGCGCGGAACCTCCGGGGATGTATAGCCCTACTGAATCAATTGGCCGTGTAATTTGCTGGCAATACACACCGGGTATAGTTTCTACTTCAATTACTGTTGGTTTTTGTGCTTCATGAAACAGGCGGATATTGTTCATGGCCTGTTGCATAGCTTGTTTGATTTCTGGTGCCAGGCGTTTGGTTGCGGTGTTAATCGCATCTACAGAAATTTGGATGGTATTAACTGCGATATTATCGAAATGTTGACTAAGTTCCCGTAATACTTCATCTCCTCGCTCTTTGACGGTTTTTAGGATCTGTTTTACCGTACTGGTAACATTTTCAGATGCGGCAACAGCAGGGCGGGCTAGCAGCATTTGTTGCTGTTCCGGCGTACATTCTTGCCAGTGAATGATGGTGTTAAAATCAGCGGTATTGCTCAAAGTTATATTAAGATTAGCACTCATCAGGATTACTCCATCATCTTTTCAATGGGTAAAACAAGAATGGAGCTGGCACCCAGTGTCTTGAGTTTTTCCATCGTTTCCCAGAATAGAGTTTCACTGCTGACCATGTGCATGGCGACACGGTTTTGAGCTCCAGCCAGAGGCAAAATAGTTGGGCGTTCTGCGCCCGGCAGTAATGAGATAATTTCTTCTAACTTGTCACTTGGAGCATGTAGCATGATGTATTTGGACTCACGAGCCTGAATGACACCTTGAATGCGGATCATCAACTTATTAATGAGTTGTTGTTTTGTTTCTGGCATTTCACCATCACGTTGGATCAGACAGGCTTTTGAACGATAGATAACTTCAACTTCCCGCAGCCCATTTGCTTCCAATGTTGCACCAGTTGATACCAAATCACAGATGGCATCGGCCAATCCTGCCCTGGGAGCAACTTCAACAGAGCCATTGAGAAGACAGGGTTTGAATTGAATACCTTTTTGATCCAGATAGTGTTTTAATAGGTGCGGGTAAGAGGTAGCGATACGAGAGTCTTGCAAACATTCTACGCCAGTATAGTCATAATCAAGAGGGGCGGCGAGAGAAAGGCGGCAACTGCCAAAATCAAGGCGGCGCAGTGTGGTATATTGCGGACTATCTCCCCGTGCGAGACGACTAAGCAATTCTTCTTCGAGTACATTTTCACCAACAATACCTAAATCGACAACACCATCCATTACAAGACCAGGAATATCATCATCACGGACACGTAAGATATCAATAGGCATATTTTCTGCGAATGCGATCAGGCGTTGTTGTTGTAAATTGATTTTGATGCCACAGCGTGCCAGTAATGCCTGGGAGTCATCACTCAAGCGTCCTGATTTCTGCATAGCTATCCGTAATCGAGTTTTATCTAACATGTTATGTCTACCCTATATCAATATATAAATTTAAAAATTAGGTAACTCGGAATCTGTTGGGCATAAAAAACCCCCGGAAAATCTTCCGAGGGTTTTTTATCGCATTCACACCACCGGAAGAGTTATTAAACGTCTTCCAGCACACAACAGCCTGAAAGACTAATCAGGATGATGATGGTGATGGTTAAATTGAATACGATTCATAATATGTATGCTCTCTGTCGAGTATGTGATTAATAATTTGAGTGTATATTTATCGCCTTCCAAGTCACGGTTTTGTAAGCAATGGCATGTTTTAGCGTTACTTATGTTTGGCTTACTTTGTGACTTCAGGAAAACTTTATGCTTAACTTTATATATATGTTTGCTATATGTTAGATGTTAGCAGATATAAGAAATTAACTGTCTGCTATTTAACCTATCTGATCCTCTATATGGAAAGCAACCTTTTTTTTAAAAAAGTTATTTTTCGCTATTAATTTTTTGTTTTATATGAAAATTATTTTTATCCTCTTTAGGAAAGTGAGCGGGTGATATCTTTTACAGGCGTAATTTGCTTCAATAATCAAAATCATATGGGCTGGGGAGAATCATGGTGAAAAAGGTTTCAATTATTGGACTGGGATGGTTAGGAATGCCACTGGCACAAGCCTTGCAAGGGAGTGGTATACAGGTAGTCGGTAGCAAAACAACCCCGGATGGTGTTGAAGCAGCTTGTATGTGTGGAGTTGACTGTCATTTATTGAATTTGACCCCTGAAATCATCTGTACACCTGATAAACTTGAACAACTTATGTCAGTTGATGTATTGGTTCTGACATTGCCTGTTAGCAGAGTTGCAGGAGGTGGGGCAGAGTATGTCAGAGCAGTACAGTTACTTGTTGATACTGCGCTCTCGTATTCTGTCCCTCATATTATTTTTACCAGCTCAACCTCCGTTTATGGTTCTTCTGTCGGCCATCTCAATGAAGATGCGCCATTGTTTCCTGAAACTCAATCTGCCAGAGCATTAGTTGAGCTGGAAAACTGGTTGCATCACTTACCCAATACATCTGTTGATATCCTGCGTTTGGCGGGTTTGGTAGGTAGTGGTCGCCATGCAGGACGTTTTTTGACAGGGCAGAAAGCGATTGCTGGGGGAGAAAACGCAGTTAATTTAGTTCATCAGGATGATGCTATCTCTGCTATTAAACTCCTTATTCAGCGTTCTGAAGGAGGCAATATCTATAATTTGTGTGCTCCGGAACACCCTAAAAGATCGGAGTTTTACTTACAAGCCTGTCGTCAGCTTAATTTAACCCCGCCAGAATTTTTACAACCGGAAGATGAGGAAATGGAAAATCAGACTGGGAAATGTAAAACGGTTGATGGAAGTCGCATTTGCCGGGAACTGGGGTTCGAGTACCAATATCCAGATCCCGGTAGAATGCCGATGAGCCTGTAATTAATTTATTTCAATCATAACGATTTTTTTGAACGCTGGCCTTTCAGTCATTAATTGATACCAGCGTTCTAAGTTTGGCAGCGATAGTCGTTCTGTCACGACATTAATCCATAGGTAGACAAAGGGGGCAAGGGCGATATCAGCCATACCAAATTTATCACCGGAAAGATAGGTTTGTTTGCCCAATGTTTCATCAGCAATTTTCAGTAGTTTTTCTATCTCTGCTAATGCTTGAGATATGATTTTTTGATCGCGTTGCGCTTCTGGAGTTCTGACAAGGTTTATCATGAGCTGTTTGATAGGAGGAAAGAGATTACAGCTTATCCAATCCATCCATTTTTCGACATTATATTTTTCTTTAATATCAGTTGGATAGAGAATATCTTTGCCAAATTTTTCCGCAATATAACGGACTATCACATTTGATTCCCACAGGATAAAATCATCGTCCTGTAAACATGGAATAACGCCATTAGGGTTCATGTGTAAATATTTTGGATCATCAAGTTTGCCAAATTTTCCACCAACATCAATTTGCTGGTATGGGATCTTTAATTCTTCCAGACACCAAAGAACCTTTTTTACATTTGATGAATTCTTACGGCCCCAGACTGTCAGCATCATTTTCTCCTTAATATCAGGTTGTTCTGAGTTATTGATAATATGACAATGAATTCATGTGAATGACAGAAAAATCTTTACGTTATTGGGTTGGAGACTTATCTCATAACATCCTATATTAATAGAGGTTTTATATTTTGGCTGTCAGAGAAAAAAGGCGATCGATGATGAAAAAAAGAGGTCAGATAAAGATAATAAAGTTTTTTACAGTGGGGCTAAGTGTTTTTTGGCTGGCAAGTACCAACGTATACGCGATAAATGAACCGGCTGCGCCAGAGATTGATGCTAAAGCTTATATTTTGATGGACTATGCCAGTGGAAAAATTCTGGCGTCACATAACCCTGATGAGCGTTTGGATCCTGCGAGTCTGACAAAGATGATGACCAGTTATGTGATTGGGCAGGCGATGAAAGCTGGCAAAGTTTCCCAAGAGGATTTGGTCACTGTCGGAAAAGATGCCTGGGCGACAGGTAATCCGGTACTTAAAGGGTCTTCCCTGATGTTTTTAAAACCCGGAGATAGAGTCAAAGTCATTGATTTAAATCGTGGTGTTGTGATCCAGTCTGGTAATGATGCCAGCATTGCTCTTGCAGATCATGTTGCAGGTAGTCAGGATGCTTTTGTTGATTTAATGAATAAATACTCCCAATCGCTAGGTCTGACAAATACTCATTTTAAGACTGTTCATGGTTTAGATGCCGCCGGGCAGTATAGTACTGCTCGTGATATGGCACTTTTGGGTCAGGCAATGATCCGTGATGTTCCAGAAGAATATGCGCTGAATAAAGAAAAAGAATTCACTTTCAACAAAATCCGTCAGCCTAACCGTAACCGTTTGTTGTGGAATCAAAACATGAGCGTGGATGGTATAAAGACAGGCCATACCAGTGGAGCAGGATATAATCTTGTTGCTTCTGCAACAGAAGGTCCAATGCGTTTAATCTCAGTTGTTCTGGGTGCTCCAAGTGATCGAATTCGTTTTGTGGACAGTGAAAAGCTCCTGGTATGGGGTTTCCGTTTTTATGAAACCAGTACCTCGCTTAAGGCCGATGATGTACTAGTAACAGAAAAAGTGTGGTATGGAACTCGCCCGGAAGTTGCTTTAGGGGTAGAAAAAGATGCGGCAGTTACGGTTTTGCGTGGGCAGTCGGGTAATTTGAAAGCAAGTTTTACACTGAATCAGACACCACTGGAAGCGCCATTGGCAAAAAATCAGGTTGTAGGAACGGTTAATTTTATGCTGGATGGCAAGGTCATTGAACAACGCCCGCTGGTAGTCAAAGAAGCCGTTGAGGAGACAGGGTTCTTTGGCCGCGTTTGGGATTTTATTGTACTGACCGTCAGCGGTTGGTTTAACTCAATTTTCAATTAGTGAATGAATAAGTAAAAAAATAATAATTTGAAAATACTCAGAAATTAAACAAATGCCAGTCACCTTTATCGTGGCTGGCATTTGTTTCAGGGCAGCGATTTTGTTTTAGGGTAACGATTGTAGAAAGCTGCCTGATATATACATTACATCACAGAATAAATGGCTGCTGAAATGGCGATTAAACCTGTAACAATGACAAAGATATTGCTTGGTTTGTCTGCATATTTGCGCATAGCTGGAACTTTATGAATAGCATACATTGGCATGATGAACAGGATCATGGCAATGATTGGTCCACCCAGAGATTCAATGATGTTCAAAATACTTGGGTTAAGTGTTGCAATAATCCAGGCACTGATTAGCATGAACAAACTGGTGATACGATTCAGCGTCTTGTGCTGAATAGTTTTTCCTTGTGTGCTCAGTGCCTTGTTAATGATGCCATTAAAACCTTCACGGGCACCCAGATAGTGACCAAGGAATGATTTGGTAATTGCGATAAAGGCAATGAACGGTGCAATGTATTCAATGACTGGTGCATTAAAATGGTTAGCCAGATAAGACAGAATAGTAATGTTTTGTGCTTTGGCTTCTGCCAGATTTTCAGGTGACAAGCTTAGTACGCAGCTAAAGACGAAGAACATGACTGTCAGTACCATCATGATGTGAGCATAGCCCAGAATGCGTGAACATTTTTTTTCCGCATTTTCACCGTACTCTTCACGTTTTGCTACAGCAAATGCAGAGATGATGGGGGAATGATTGAAAGAGAAAACCATTACTGGGATCGCTAACCACAGGGTGAACAGCAGACCATGACTATTGGTTGAAGATACGGCATTTTCCAGTGATAAAGTATCAAAGATAGCCGTGTTCCAGTGGGGGATCAGATACAGAGCCAGAAGCATCAAAACGGTGACAAATGGGAATACCAGGACACTCATTGCTTTGACAATCATTTGTTCGCCGAAACGAATAATGCTCATAACGCCCAGGATCAATAACAGCGCCAGCAGTGCACGAGGTGGAGCATCCATATGTAGCTGGTGGGTAATAAAACTTTCTACCGTATTGGTTAGCGCAACACTATAAACCAACAGGATAGGGTAAATTGCAAAGAAGTACAGAATGGTGATTAAAAAACCTGCCACTTTACCGAAATGTTCTTCTACCACGCCAGTGATATCTTCGCCGCTGTTTTTGCCGGACAGGACAAAGCGACACATGCCACGGTGGGCAAAGAATGTCATCGGAAGTGCAAGCAGTGCCATGATGATAAGTGGTATTAACCCACCAATACCGGCGTTTATGGGAAGAAACAGAACGCCAGCGCCAATGGCTGTACCATATAATCCTAACATCCATACAGTGTCTGATTTACGCCAGGTAGAATGATCGCTTTTGCTGAAAGCAGAGGATGCGATTGAACCTGTTTGAGATGTGTCCATAAATATCTCCGAAATAACGCGGTAAAGTAAAATTTAAAAATTGCTAAACCCGCACATTAATAAAATGCGCGAGTTGGATTCGTTATATGAATAATAAATTGTCAGATATTGTTCTGATGTTTATTTAAACACTTTTATTTCTACATTAATAATATTGCCTAAAATATGGTCATTTTAAGCAGAGGATTCGAGATCCAGTTTAGTTCTAATTTTTGATGTTTAAATCAAAAAAACTTAATCACAGACTTTTGCTAGGGGGAATATAATTATTTTTAGTAAAATGTACCGTGATCGCTCTCGCAATTGTAAGATTTATATCGTAAAGTTAATATGTTATGAGTTCTTATGATGATGTTAATTAAATATTAAATAAGATGTATGAA
Organism: Xenorhabdus sp. NBAII XenSa04; assembly: GCF_963866145.1. Taxonomy (NCBI): domain Bacteria; kingdom Pseudomonadati; phylum Pseudomonadota; class Gammaproteobacteria; order Enterobacterales; family Morganellaceae; genus Xenorhabdus; species Xenorhabdus sp. NBAII XenSa04. Next base: position 21,201 of record NZ_CAWMEB010000437.1, on the reverse strand, counting down.
TAAAAAAATGGATAATAAATATCATTAATTAGATTTCAACATTCTGTGTTCGTTTACTATTCCTGATTTTTTATTAAAATATTAATATATTATTTTTCATGAGGGATTTCAGTTCTGGCTTAATATAATCCTTATCTCTTTAGCTATAAATTCTTTCCTCTATATTTTACTGTATCAGTATGAAATAACAGTAAAATAATAATGACTTTTATTTTGGTTTGAAATGTGTGCTGTATGATTGGGATTTTGGTTTCATTAATATTATGAATTAATAATCTTCTTGATGTTTAAAAGATGTTGAATAAAAAAAAATCAAACAAGGTTTGATTTGTAAAGAAAGAGTAATCTTATTACAGTTATATAATGTTATATATAACGAAGTGCTTTATATCGATTGCTGATCTATTTATTTTTTAGATAACACAGAGGATTTGTCAAATGAGAAGTTATTGTGTACAGCCACACTACTCACTTTCTTAATCATAGTTCCCCCAGTTACAAGATCTCAAGTCTCTGGGGGAATCCATTTTCTGTTGCGATGTTGAGAGCTTGATTTAACTTTGTACCCAACCTCGTCTGATTAAAAAGGCACAGCAGAATTGGTAAAGGCAGGTTAGTTTGCTTTGCAAGCATGCTCCATAGAGGTGCCAGAATATTTGGGAAAATGCACATCCCATTAGGCTGACCAAAAATGCGCCAAGCATATCAATTGGCCAGTGAACTCCGACATAAACTCTGGCCCAGACAATAGCGCAGGCAATCACCATCAGACAAAAACCTGACCAGATGCGGTGCCAGAAGATAAATGCTAGTGCAAAAGTAAACACGGCTGTACCGTGGTTACTGGGGAAAGAAACTGTTGGCGCATGAGCAAGAAAATTATGACCAACACCTTCAACAAAAGGGCGTGCATGTGGAACCAGCATTCCAATAATTGCTGAAACTGTTATTGCAAAGGCAAATGCAATACAAGATTTACTGACAACAATGCGCTGGTGTGAGATAGCGTCTTTTTCCCCCCAAAGCCAGCAAACTACCAAGGTGATGGGGTATACATACACCAGATATTTTGCAACAAAGATTGAAAACATGATCATACCTGGTGATGAATCTGGTGTAGCATTGATAAGAGTAAACAAATCGTGGTTCAGTTGTTCTAGCAAAATGAGCCTCACACGTGCATTGAAGTAAGAATATGATAACGTGCTTTATCAAATACTGTGCAAAACAATAATTTTATCATGTGGTTTAGTAAAGAGATATCGCCTAAATTCGTCATGTTGTTTAATACTGATTAAAATTGAAGTGAGTAAATAATGTATTGATGTGTGCATGTTCCTTATGACTGTTCTTTTCTTGTAAAAACAAAAAATTCCGGCATAAACAAAAAACCCGATAGTCTTTAACCAAAGGGGATGACTATCGGGCTCCTCAATATGGGGACATCAAAGAAAAGCAGTGGCACTAATTCAGACTGTGTGAAAACATGAAAGTTCTCAAGATCGAAAAAAAATTACTGAATTTTTTCAGTGCGGCGGTAGATTGAGAAGTATGGGGCGGAGTTTTGTTGAATATTTAGGCGCATGCCGCTATCCAGAAAGAGAATTTTTCTCTCACTTAAATAGCGGATGCTACGATTATTTGTATAGTTCCAGATTTTCTTTGGCGTAGGCTTCAAAATCTGTACAGCCGCCAATGTGTTTTTCATCAATGAAAATTTGAGGAACAGTCTCAACAGGTTTACCTACTGTTTTTGATAAGTCGTCTTTGGTGATGCCTTCTGCCCAGATATCAATATAACGGTAGTCAAAATCTTTGCGCTCTGTTTTTAATTTTTCAGCCAGCTCCTTAGCGCGGACGCAGTATGGACAACCGGGACGACCAAAAATGACTGTGTACATATAAAATAAACTCCTTATTGGTAATAGCCATGGACTACATAGGTATGTCATCTTGGGTTACTATGCCTGTAAGAGCGGGTAAAAAAAAGCAGGAATTTCCTTTCGCTTTAATCAGCCCCACCAATTAGACCTCATGGATTTCAAGATGTAGCCAACAAAAGAGGTAACTTGAAGGACAAAGGATATAGCAGATATTTATGTATGGTAGCCTGATGAGAACGGTTAAAAAAACATCTCACATATCAGATTTGGAAGGTAGTCAACAAATGAAGAAAAGTACATCGAAAGAGATGCGTTCGTTGGCTGATATGCCAAAGCTGGTTATTTTATTGGAAATATTGGGAATTGGGTTGTTGGCTTTAGTCTATTTGTCGATAACTGGTAGCATAATTCTATCGCCTTTATTAATGACGACAGAAGCACACATTGCTATGATCTTATTGGGTATTGGTTGTTTGATACCCGCAGCTATCCATATTATCTGGCGTGCGATCTATAATCTTTCTTTCTTAGGAATTGATCATAAGAAAGCAAGTAAAAATCATCAGATTGGCTCTGATGAAGAAAAAACAAAATAGGTTAACGATTTCATGTTGCTATCCTAGTCGTGTTTTCTGAAGGTAGCATATGTCACTTTTAGTCATATGAGGTTGATTCAATGGATTCTATGGTTATCCCAAATTTAGCAACATTACGTAATTGGCTTGATAAACTCAAAATCTCTTATTTTGAGAATGAAGCAAGTCCAGTATTACATTTGCCTCATATGCAGAACATTGATGGCTTGTTTGATGCCAAGCTTGATCTGTTAGGGGAGGTTGTCTTTTTCTCCGCTTTGGCGGAGGTCAGGCCAACTGCGATTATTCCATTAGTGGCAAATTTGAGCCAGATTAATGCCAGTTCCCTTACTGTTAAGGCATTTCTTGATGTTCAGGACGAAAATTTACCCAAACTGATTGTTTGCCAGGCATTTCCTATCGCTGCTGGTATGACTTTCCAGCAATTTTCTCATTTTATGAAGCAGAGTGAGGAACAAATTGCTAATGTGATCTTTGAAGTTCACAGTAATAATTTCCTTTATGTTAATAGTGACATGGAAAACGAGATGGAAATGGAAGTAGAAGATGAAGAATCACAAACTTCAACAAAAACATCAACGTTTACCTTGCACTAATATTTTTTAATGTGGTTTTTTACAATGCAGTGTGCGCAGTATACCGCGGGGCATTGTCACTCCTGCCAGTGGCTTGATAAGTCCTATTTAAAACAATTGTCTGATAAACAAGAACATTTACAACAACTTTTACAACTATCATCAATAACGTGCTGGCAACCTCCTGTTGCCAGTCAACTTACTGAATTTCGTAATAAAGCTAAAATGGTAGTGAGTGGCAGTGTTGAGCGTCCGCTACTTGGGATGTTGCACCGGGATGGTAGGGCAGTCGATCTTTGCGATTGTCCCTTATATCCACAACATTTCCAGTCAGTACTCGAAGTAATAAAAGTATTTATTGCTAAAGCGGGATTAGTTCCATACAACGTTGCACGTAAAAAAGGTGAGCTCAAATATATTTTATTGACCGAAAGTCGTGCTAGCAGAGAAATTATGCTGCGATTTGTGTTGCGTTCAGAAACCAAGTTGGAACAGTTAAAACGTGCTTTACCGTGGTTACAAGAACAATTACCACAATTAGTGGTGATTTCCGCAAACATTCAGCCTGTTCATATGGCGATCCTGGAAGGTGAAAAAGAGATCATTTTCACTGAAAAGAACATGCTACAGGAAAATTTTAATAATATTCCGTTGTATATTCGCCCCCGTAGCTTTTTCCAGACTAATCCCGATATTGCTTCACGACTCTATGCAACTGCCGGGCAGTGGGTCAGAGAGTTGAATATAAACAGTATGTGGGATCTGTTTTGTGGAGCAGGTGGTTTTGGCCTGCATTGTGCAGATGAAGAGACAAGGCTGACTGGTATTGAAATCAGTGAGGAAGCTATTGCTTGTGCGAAGAATTCGGCTAATAGCCTTGGACTTAAACATGTTGAATTTCAGGCGCTGGATTCTACACGTTTTGCTCTTGATAAATCTCAGCTCCCTGAGTTGGTGCTGGTTAACCCTCCACGCAGAGGAATGGGTAAGGCGCTTTGCCAATATCTTAATCGTATGGCTCCTAAATTTATTCTTTATTCAAGCTGTAATGCTGAAACTATGGCAAAAGATATTACTATGCTCGAACGATACCGAATAGAGAAAGTACAATTATTCGATATGTTCCCCCATACAGAGCATTATGAAACGCTGGCATTATTAGTTATTGTTGGCAATTAACCGGAATGAGAGATATTTCCATTGTTGATAACAGCTTGTTGGTAATAGATTACTGATAACAAATAGCAATCAACAATGGAAGTGAAAATAACAATAATACAGATAATCTTAATTACGTTGCTCAAATAATAAGGTGCGTCGTTCAATCAAGCGCATGAGTAATGTTAAAAGGCCATTTATACAAAGATAAATAATACCTGCGGCAACAAATACTGTTGCATCATAGCTGCGGCCAAACTGGAGTTGGCTGTATCCCATTATATCCAGCAGCGTTATCGTACTGGCCAATGAAGTGCTTTTGAAAATTAATACAACCTCATTCGAATAGGAGGAAAGTGCTCTTTTGAGGGCATAAGGTAACAGAATGCACAGAGAATGCGTTTTTGACATCCCAAGAGCGTAGCAGGATTGCCATTGTCCGGCCGGAATTGCTTTAACTGCACCATAAAAAAGTTGAGTCGAATATGCTGCACTATTTAATGCTAATGTCACCATAGCGCAAAGCCATGGTTCGGACATGAGTTGCCATAACCATGGATATGCTTTCAGTGACGGAAATTGTCCTGGGCCGTAGTAAATCAAAAAGAACTGTACGAGCAAGGGGGTTCCGGTAAACAGTGTGATGTAGCCTTTCACCAATTGCGATAATACCGGCAGTTTCATCGTCAGAATAGCAGTCAGGGTGACAGACATCATAAATGCTACCAGCAATGCGGTAACAGTCAGACTCAGGCTGGTTTGTAAACCTGGTAAAATATCCTTTACATACTCAAACATCAGAAGTACTCCGTTCAAAATGAGTAGCGCGCACTTCAAGTCGTTTGAGGATAAATTGGCTCACCAATGTAATAAGCAGGTAGATAGCGGCGGCAACCATATACCAGGTGAATGGTTCTTGTGTGCGGGTGGCAATACTTTTTGTTTGTAACATCAGATCATTAACACTTATCAGTGAGACCAACGCTGTGTCTTTCAATAAGACTAACCATTGATTACCAAGCCCCGGCAAAGCATGGCGCCACATTTGCGGCATAATTAAACGAAAAAAGATATGGCTTTGGCTTAACCCTAATGCTTGCCCGGCTTCTCGTTGCCCTATCGGGATTGCTTTCAATGCTCCCCTTAGTGTTTGAGAGGCATATGCAGAATAAAGTAGAGAGAGGGCAATAACACCACAAAGGAAAGGGCTGACATCAAAACTGTCAATTTCCATTTGTATCCTGAATTGCCACACCACAAGATTGATATCAATTCCTTCTGACAGGGTGATCAGAAGTTGTGAACTCCCAAAATAGATAAAAAGAACCACTAAAATTTCAGGTAGTCCACGGATCAAAGTAACCCAGCAGGATCCTAGAAATGCAAAGAGTTTCCAACGGGAAGATTCCCAGGTAGCAAAAAGCATTGCCAGAATCAGACCAGCTACCAGAGATGCAATAGCAAGGCCGACGGTTATACCGGCGGCACTGATTAAAGATTGAAGTTCATTCATAAAGATTCAGCTAATTATTGTTCAAACCAGACCTTGTAGATAGTGTCATAAGTGCCATCTTGCTTAATTTCAGCCAGAGCCTGGTTCAGTTTGTTTAATAAGACGGTATTACCTTTACGAACAGCTATACCTAAACCTGTACCGAAGTAATTTTTGTCAGTAACTTTTTCGCCAATAGTACCCAGTTCTTTATTCTTTTTTAGCCACACATTAACAACAGCAGTATCACCGAATAATGCATCAATACGCCCATTTTTCAGATCAAGGATCGCATTTTGATAGCTGTCATAAGGAACACTTTTTAGCTCCTTATGCTGTTCCATGAGATATTTTTGATGTGTTGTGCCGTTTTGAGTACCTACTAGTTTTCCTTTAAGTTCAGTGAGTTGTGAATATTTTCCTTTGGCAGTGACAAATATGGCCGAGTTGTCATAATAAGTATCAGTGAAATCAACTTGATTCTGTCTGTCAGGCGTAATATCGATACCTGCCATCAATACATCAACGCGGCGGAATTTCAGGCTAGGAATGAGACTATCGAATGCTTGGTTGGTGAAGGTACATTCGGCATGGATCCTTTTACATATAGCGTTTGCTAAATCCACATCGAATCCCTGTATTTTATTATTTTCATCAATAAACTCAAAAGGAGGATAGGTTGCTTCAGTGGCAAAACGGAGTGTTTGTTTTTCTGCTGCGGTCGCGGATAGTGTTATTGAACTTAGTAAGGCTGCAAGTAATAATTTTTTCATTGCCATGTCCTGTAATTCATGCGCATGTGGTTGATGAATGTTATTGGTATTTTTTTGTTAACGAGTTATCCGATTGGCTGAATTAATATAGTAGGTTCAGTGTGCTAAATAATTAGCAAAAGCTTCTGTATGAGGCTCCAAAAAATGGCTCGCATCACCTTTTTCTATAATTCGTCCTTTCTCCATGTAGATGAACTGACTTGCTGTTTTACGGGCAAGCTCTACCTCATGTGTCACGATAATTTGTGTGATCCCGGTTTCTGCCAACTCTTTTATTATGTCAACGACTTGAGATGTGATTTCTGGATCAAGTGCAGCAGTGGGTTCATCAAACAGCAGAACTTGAGGTTCCATCATCAACGCTCGTGCAATGGCGACACGTTGCTGTTGTCCGCCTGACAAATGTAATGGAAAACGATTGGAAAACTCTTCCAGACGAAGACGGGAGAGTAATTTTACCGCTTTTTCCTGCGCTTGTTGTTCAGGTAGTCCTAATACTCGACGGGGAGCTTCAGTCAGGTTATCCATTACGGTCAGGTGTGGCCACAAATTGTATTGTTGGAAAACCATACCCACTTTCTGCCGTAGGACACGGATTTCTTTTTCACCAGGGGGGTGTTTAAAGTCAAATTGATGCTGTGCCACACTTAACTGACCAGAACGTGGCATCTCCAGTAAATTCAGGACTCGTAGTAAGGAACTTTTGCCCGCGCCACTAGGCCCTAGTAATACTACGGTTTCTCCTGAAGCACATTCGAAATTGATATCAAATAAAGCCTGATGAGTTCCATAGAAGTAATCGATGTTTTTTAATTGAATTTTCATGCGAAAAATATGAATAGTTAACTGATTGATGGGATATTAATCTTAAAAGAATAACTATGCAATATTGTCTGTATAAGATTGTTGTTTTAGTCAGTTTAATAGGTTAACTAATCATGTCGCTGATATTTTTTTGGTTTTTTTGTTCTCTAACATGTTTTTTCTGATTAAGTATTATGCTGTTAAATGATGGTGCTAATTTTTTATACCAAAAACATGAGCTAAGTCTACTGGGTAAAAAATGCAATAAATATAGGTGTCATTAAGCTCAAAATGAAACCATGAACGATAGCAGCGGGTACGATACTCAAACCACCACAGCGTTGTAATATGGGTAATGTGAAATCTATTGATGTAGCTCCGGTTAAACCCAATGCCGTAGAACGGTATCGATTGATTAGTATGGGGATAAGCATAATTGATGCCAGTTCACGAGCCAAGTCATTGAAAAAAGCCGTACTGCCTAATACTGGCCCATAGGCATCAGAGAGTAAAATGCCAGAAAGAGAATACCAGCCATAGCCAGATGCAACGGCAAGGCCTGTTTTGGTCGGTAGCCCTAGAAGAAAAGCAGCCAGTATACCGCCTAAAAGAGAACTGACCGCAACAACGATAGCAACAATGGTTCCACGGCGATTAATCAGGGTCTGTTTCAGGGTCATGCCGTTATTGCGTAGCTGAATCCCGACAAGAAAAAGTAAAAAAATTAAAGTGATTTCACTGGCTTTGCTGGCAAAATGAAACCATGACCATTCCGTCAAACCAAATAAAAAACCCAATATTAGAGCACCACATAATTTAATGGAATCAAACGCCATATGCAGACGGGAAGGAGGGCTTTCTTGCTTATACTCTGCAATAATCCACGGTTTTCTTTTATCCAACAGGAAAAGTGCCAGTAAATTAGTTGTAAAGATGCACAGAAAAAATGTCATTGCATATAGCAAGATAGAGAGTAGGTTATTGCCCAGATCTTCCAGCATAGCAAGGCTGATGCCCATGAAAACGAGGATGAGGTAAACCATGACATTGAGCAGTTGGTGAACCCTGGTAAGTATCATTTTATTATTTAGACGGATCAGATAACCCAGGCTCAATGGAAGGAGGATAATTAGTAATCCTGAATACATGTCACAATCCTTATTATAATAAATGTCTTTTTATCTGTTTTTATACCCTTTATCTTACGAGTTTCATTATTAGCTACATTCATACTTATGGCCGCAGCAGGTAATCTATCGGGTATACCTTTAGCTGGTCATAAAAACCTAAAAAATGATAACAACAATAAATTTACACTGTAATAACAAGTAGGATAAAGGGAAAGCCACTGAAAATCAACGCGTTTTTTACTATATGATAAGGATGAAATCATTAAATAAAATGAAGTGATTTTGATACTGAATAGAAGAATATTTTCCTGAATTGTATGGCAATTTCTGACCTTAGGTAACAATCAGTTGTTACTGACATTTAATGAAAAAACTCTCCTGATTCTTACATCTATTTCATTTACATCTAATTTATTTACATCTAACTCATTTATATCTATCGTGGATAGACAATTGGCATATTAGAGTTGATAAGAATAGAAAACGTGAGATGTTGTGCCAAGCTTATCGTTGATTTTAGATCCTTAGCCAGAGAAAAAATGATATGGATAATGGATAATAACACGCCACAGATAACGTTTGTTTACCTGTGGCGTGGAAATTAAGAATTGATTACTCTTTTCTTGATTTTAAGCCATCTTCCAAAGGAACAATAAGACTGGCATGAGTGCCTTTAGGGCCTTGATTAACACTGAAATTCACTTTTTGTCCAGCTTTCAGCGTCCTATAACCATCCATCTGAATAGTTGAATAGTGAGCGAATATGTCATCGCCACCGTCAGTCGGACAAATAAATCCAAAGCCCTTTGCATTATTGAACCATTTAACTGTGCCTGTTTCCATACTTCTCTATCCCTCGTATTATGATTTCGGATTCAGGAATCACTAAAAATTTCAGGATCATGAACAGTCGTTCAGCTAGGAATGGTGTTCATAAAATACACTGTAGTGAAATTCATTTCATCGTCAAGCATAGAAATAGCGTCAAGTTGTCTCAAATTGTTAAAGTTTGATATAGATAACGGTATCAGATTTTCAGGTGGAAGACTTGTTCTGATCGTCTACGGGAATAAGCAGAGTGCTTTATGCAGTGATAAAATATATAGAGGTAGAACGAATTAGTTCATACTAAAATCCGGTAGAAAGATAATACTCAGTGGAAAGACAATGAGTCAGTTTTATAACAGTTTGAATTTTGAAGAATTTATTGAAGATAAAGAAAAGCAAGCGTTACAGCCTCCATCAATGTATAAGATTATTCTTAACAATGATGATTATACCCCTATGGAGTTTGTGGTTGACGTATTGCAAAAGTTCTTTTCTTATGATGTTGAACGAGCAACGCAACTAATGCTGGATGTCCATTACCAAGGGAAGGCTATTTGCGGTATTTATACAGCAGAGGTCGCAGAAACTAAGGCTGCGCAAGTGAACATGTATGCGAAGGAGCACGAGCATCCGTTACTTTGCACGCTAGAAAAGGTCTGATCTGGCTTATTGATTTTGGGAGGAGGTGCTTATGCTCAATCAAGAATTGGAGCTTAGTCTCAACATTGCTTTTGCCAAAGCAAGGGATAACAGACATGAATTTATGACTGTAGAGCACCTGTTGCTGGCGTTGTTAAGTAACACATCAGCGCGAGAAGCACTGGAGGCTTGTAAGGTCGACTTGGCAATATTACGCCAAGAATTAGAAAATTTTATCACTCAAACAACCCCTTTACTATCTGAGAATGATGATCGAGATACACAACCAACGTTGAGTTTTCAGCGTGTTTTGCAACGTGCGGTATTTCATGTTCAATCTTCAGGGCGCTCAGAAGTTTCTGGGGCAAATGTGTTAGTTGCGATTTTTAGTGAACAGGAATCTCAGGCGGCTTATTTACTGCGTAAGCATGATGTTAGCCGACTGGATGTTGTGAATTTTATATCTCACGGAACACGTAAAGATGAACTCGATAGTGAGCTTCATCACAACGTTAATCCAGTTCAGGAAGAACAAGTGATAGGTGAAGATCGATTGGAGAATTTCACTACAAACCTGAATCTGTTAGCGCAGAAAGGGCAGATTGATCCACTTGTCGGACGTCAGCATGAATTGGAAAGGACAATTCAGGTGCTATGTCGTCGGCGTAAGAACAATCCTTTGTTTGTGGGTGAATCCGGGGTTGGTAAAACAGCGATTGCGGAAGGGCTTGCATGGCGTATTGTACAAAAAGATGTCCCTGGGGTGATGAAAGATTGTACGATTTATTCATTGGATATTGGTTCGTTACTGGCAGGAACAAAATATCGTGGCGATTTTGAGAAGCGCTTCAAAACCTTGTTAAAAATATTAGAACAAGATAGTAAAAGTATTCTCTTTATCGACGAAATTCATACTATTATCGGAGCTGGTGCTGCTTCGGGCGGGCAAGTGGATGCCGCTAATCTGATTAAACCGCTTTTATCCAGCGGTCGTATTCGGGTAATTGGTTCAACAACTTATCAAGAATTCAGCAATATCTTTGAGAAAGATCGCGCTTTGGCTCGGCGGTTTCAGAAGATTGATATTCTTGAACCTTCTTCTGAAGAAACGATACAGATTATTCATGGCTTACGAGCCAAATATGAAGCACATCATGATGTCCGCTATACATCGAAAGCTATTCGGGCTGCTGTTGAGTTATCCGTGAAATACATTACTGACCGCCATTTGCCGGACAAAGCTATTGATGTCATTGATGAAGCAGGAGCTCGAACAAGGTTAGTCCCGGTCAGCCGTCGCAGAAAGACAATCAATGTTTCAGACATTGAATCTGTTGTGGCTCGTATTGCCCGTATTCCTGAGAAAACAGTTTCAGCCAGTGATAAAGATGTATTGAGAACACTGGATGATCGTTTGAAGATGTTGGTTTTTGGTCAGGGTAAAGCAATTGGAGCATTAACAGAAGCCATTAAAATGAGTCGTGCTGGTTTGAGGCAGGAGTATAAACCAGTTGGTTCTTTTCTATTTGCGGGACCCACAGGGGTTGGTAAAACTGAAGTGACAGTCCAGTTAGCCAAAGTACTTAATATCAAGCTACTGCGGTTTGATATGTCTGAATATATGGAACGTCATACTGTGAGCCGCCTGATTGGCGCACCACCAGGTTATGTTGGTTATGATCAGGGGGGGTTATTGACAGATGCGATTATCAAACACCCTCATTCTGTATTGCTGCTTGACGAAATAGAGAAAGCTCATCCTGATGTATTCAATATACTGCTGCAAGTTATGGATAATGGAACATTGACTGATAACAATGGCCGGAAGGCGGATTTCCGTAATGTTATTTTAGTCATGACAACCAATGCCGGGGTGCGTGAGACACAGCGTAAATCCATCGGTTTCAGCGAGCAGGATAATAGCATTGATGGTATGGAAGAAATTAAGCGAACCTTTACCCCTGAATTCCGTAATCGACTTGACAGCATCATTTGGTTTGATGCACTTTCTGCGGAAGTTATTCAGCAAGTAGTTGATAAATTTATTGTTGAACTACAAGCTCAGTTGGATGAAAAAGGGGTTTCTCTGGAAATCAGTACAGATGCCCGTCAGTGGTTATGTGATAAAGGGTACGATAAAGCGATGGGCGCTCGTCCCATGGCTCGCGTGATCCAGGATAGCCTGAAAAAACCTTTAGCCAATGAATTGCTGTTTGGTTCCTTAGTACATGGCGGATCTGTCAGGATTACTCTTGATAAAGATAAGCAGGCACTAAAATACGATTTCAAAGGTGTACAAAAGTCGAATAAGAAAAAATCAGAAGATGCCGTGCTATAAATAAGTATGGAAACGATAGAATAAGTATGGAAAAAAATAAGTACGGAAAACACTGGCCGTATGATTAAGAGTGACACCACAGGAGAATGTTGAAAAAACACATTTACCTGTGGTGTTAAGAAGGTATGTGAATCAGCGGCTACGGAAGACGATACGGCCTTTGCTCAGGTCATATGGAGTTAGCTCAACTGTAACCTTGTCTCCAGTCAGGATGCGGATGTAGTTCTTACGCATTTTGCCTGAAATATGAGCAGTAACGACGTGTCCATTTTCTAGTTCGACACGGAACATGGTGTTTGGCAGTGTATCTAACACAGTGCCTTGCATTTCAATATTGTCTTCTTTGGCCATCTAATCCTCTAAATGTAACAACCATAGTTTTTAACCGGCAAGATAATGCCGAAAAACCCTCATTATGTAAAGGAATGTCGTATTTTAAACCATCATTTTCCTCATAATGGAATTGACACTCCCACCGTAAACAGCATAAATCACCAAGTGTTGATTATAATTCCAGCACTTGTGTATCCCAGCAGCCTTCCTGCAATGATTGTTTTTTACATTGCTCAAGATACTGGAGAAATTCTCTCCTTGGAATATTTTTCGCGCCCAGTGCCTCTGTATGGTGATTTAACACCTGGCAATCAAACAGCTGACCGCTATGACGTAAAAAATGATGATAGAATGCCACAAAAGCACACTTGGATGCATTCTCCATTTTGCTGAACATCGATTCACCACAAAATAGCGTTCCTACACTAACACCGTATAATCCACCAACAAGCTGGTGTTTGTGCCAGACTTCAACCGAATGAGCCATACCTTCCTGATGCAAGGTTTGATAACCGTGCTGAATATCAGCCCCGATCCACGTACCTTCTTGTCGCTGACCACAACCATATATCACCTGATCGAAAGCATAGTTTACCGTAATTTGATAAGGATGTTTGCGAATAAAACGTCGCAGAGTACGTCCGGTATGTAATTCTCCAGGGATCAAAACCGCTCTGGGATCCGGAGACCACCATAAGGGGGGCTCATCAGGCGAAAACCATGGGAAAATTCCCTTACTATAAGCTGCTTTTAAGCGTTCTGCACTCAAATCCCCTCCGAATGCTAACAGACCATTCGGCTCTGCTAATGCATTGGTTGGATGAGGAAATTCATATGAGTTATCCAATTGAGCTATCAACATAAAAGTTATCACTCCTGCTCAGGATAATACTGCCGTTGATAGAATTGGTAATAACGTCCTTGCTGGGACAGTAACATGTCGTGTTGCCCTTGCTCAATGATACGCCCCCCATCCATTACACAGATACGATCCATGTATTGTAAGCCAGTTAACCGATGGGTAATTACAATAAGCGTTTTATTTTGGCAACTATCGCGTAATAGCGACAGAATTTGTTGTTCAGTATCTGCATCAAGCCCTTCTGTCGGCTCATCCAGAAGCATAAGTGGAGAATTATGCAGCAATGCCCTGGCAATACCCAAGCGGCGTTGTTCTCCACCAGAAAGTTGGCGCCCACCTTCGCCCATCCAACAGTTTAGCTTTTCATTGTTGTCTAGCAAGTTTCCCAATCCGACCTGCTTTAACACTGCTGTTAATTCTTCATCAGTAGCATCTGGTTTTGCCAATAACAAATTTTCGCGCAGAGTATGGCTGAATACATGTATCCGCTGAGGAACGATAGACATTATCGATCTCAGTGTAGCTTCATCATAATGAGAGATAGGCTGTTGGTTGATTAAAATCTCTCCGTGATTAACATCCCATGCTCGGGTCAATAATTGTAAAAGAGTCGATTTACCACAGCCTGTTTTGCCCAACAAAGCAATATGTTCACCCGCTTGCAGAGCCAGAGAAATATTCTGTAATACTGGCAAGGGTTGATTAGGATAAGTGAACTCAATGTTTTTTATCTCAAGACTGAGATTATCTGTACTTTCTGGCCCGTGTGCAGGGAAGGTAACTTCGGCTTTCTGGTGCATTAACTGAGAGACACGTGTAGCTGAGGAGATAACTTGCCCCATGTGTTGGAAAGCTACAGTGACTGGCCCAAGAGACTCAAAAGCAGCGAGAGCACAGAATGTAAACAGAGCGATCAATGCTCCGGGATGATTGTTTCCGCCTATACCTGCTGCTGCCAGCCACAATATCAGTGTCACTGTGATGCCAGTGGCAAAAATCATAATGGCTTGAGAAAGCCCCGTCAGATTAGCTTGCTGCTGCTGACACTTTAACCACTTGGATTCAATCTCAGACATTGAGTGGCGGAAGCGCAGAAGAGCACCGAATACGGTCAACTCTGCCTGACCTTGTAATGCACTGGTAAGCAATGTTCGATATTGGCCGCGTAATAAAGTGATATTCCTGCCGTAAGGTTTACCCACATGATAAAACACAAAAGGTAATGTCAGTAGCAGCCCTAACAGAATACCGCCAAGGGTATAGGCAAGCGTTTTATCAAGGAACCCCAAGCCAAATGTCAGGATAACAATGACGGCAAGTGCAGCGAGAACTGGAGACATGACACGTAGGTAGAGATGATCTAACGTTTCGACATCAGCCACAACCCTATTCAATAACTCTCCCTGACGAAAACGAGCGATACCTCCCGGAGAAAGTGGCAGGATCTTCTGAAAGGTAAAAACCCGAAGATGTGCCAATACCCGGAATGTAGCATCATGGCTGACCAATCGCTCACCATAACGCCCGGCTGTGCGAAAAATAGCTGCCCCACGGACACCTGCCGCAGGCAGCATGTAATTGAAGGTATATTTTCCGGCAAATCCTGCTACAGCAGTGCCGGCAAGAAACCAACCGGACAGCGTAAGTAAGCCAATACTGGCTAGCAGGGTTACAACTGCCAAAATCATACCTAAACTAATAAGAAACCAATGGCGGCGATAGAGTGCGAGAAAAGGGAATAATACACGCATGATTAAAGCTCCACACTGCGATGAGACAACAGACGGGAAAATGCACCTTGAGATTGGCTCAAATTTTGATAGTTATCTTTTTCGATAATTAACCCGCTATCCATAACCCAGATTTGGTCGTATTTCAGCGTTTCTTCCAGTAAGTGTGTAACCAATAATGTTGTTTGCTGACCGGATGCCTGATTCAATGCCATCATCACGCGTTGTTCACTATTAGTATCAAGGCTGGCTGCGGGTTCATCCATTAACAAGAGCTGGCACGGATTTAATAATGCCCGTGCTACAGCGATACGCTGAGCCTGTCCAACAGATAGACGAGCCGCATTATCACCAATAACTGTGTTTATACCATCAGGGAGATCACAGACAAACTCATCGACATAAGCGCGTTTCATTACATCGTGGATCTGTTCTGGGGGCGCATCAAATTGACCAAGACGAATATTATCGAGTACCGTTTGTTCCGGCAGATGAGGGTTTTGTCCAACCCAACTTACTTGTTCACGCCATTTATCGAGATCAAGCTCACGCAATTCGTTTCCATTGATTTTCAATGAACCCCGGTAAGGAAGAAAACCGAGTAACACATTTATCAGTGAACTTTTTCCTGCGCCACTTTTTCCCACTAATGCAATGCGTTGATACTTATCAATTGTAAAATTTAAAGGGCCAGCAAGACGATGCCCATCATGTGACAGAATTTCCAATTCACTTGCTTCAATAGCCACTGATTTTTTATCTGATAAGGTTTTTCTGCCGCTGTATGGGGTGTGTTCCCCATTGCTGCTTAACAAGGTGAAAAGTGATTCCGCAGCGCCCACAGCCTGGGCTTTAGCATGATAAAAAGTGCCCAAATCACGCAGTGGTTGGAAAAATTCAGGAGCAAGGATAAGTGCAAGGAAACCGGCAAATAATGTCACGCCAAGGCCATAACTGCCAAAATGTAACTCTCCCAGATAAGAAAAACCAAAATAAACAGCGACAACAGCAATGGAAACAGCCGCAAAAAATTCCAATACCGCAGAAGATAAAAATGCCATACGTAGTACTTCCATTGTCCTGCGTCGGAAATCTTCTGTCGATTCGGTAATTTGTTTAATTTCGGCTTTTCCACGATGGAACAAACGCAATGTTTCGAGACCACGTAAACGATCCAGAAAATGACCACTTAAGCGACCAAGTGCAACAAAATTGCGTCGGTTAGCATCAGCAGCCCCTAATCCGACCAATGCCATGAAAATAGGGATTAATGGCGCCGTTACGAACAGAATAACACCAGCGACCCAATTGATGGGAAAGATAGTGATAAGGATTAAGACAGGGATAGTAGCCGCAAGGGTCATTTGAGGTAAATAGCGGGAATAAAAATCCTGCATGTCTTCAATTTGTTCCAGAATAATGGTCGCCCAACTACCAGCCGGTTTGCCTTTTACCCAAACAGGTCCCAATTGTGTCAGCTTATCCAATACCATACTGCGGATTTGTTGACGCACGACTTTACCGCAGATAAACCCGATGCGCTCCCGGACAGCACTGACAATGGCTCTCAGCGTGAAAGAAGCCATCAACATCAGGAATTGGTTGATGAGATTTTCACGGGGAACATTATCCATAATGAGCGCCTGAAGAATAGAAGCGAGAAGCCAGGCCTGAGTGATAATCAGTAAACCACCAATTAGCCCTAGCAGCATGGATAGACGAAGCCATCGACGGGCTGGAGCGCTTTGCTGTTTCAGCCATCGAACAAGTTCAGATTGTCTTGTTTTGTCCATAAGAAAAATTTCAGATTAGCAGATGATGATACGGCATATCAAAAAGCTGGTAATCGTATTGCCAGCTTCCGCGCACTAGCACTATATTACCTGTAAAAAGTTACTTGTTAAAAAGCGCTATCGAAACAGCGCTTTTAGGGAAAGATAATCTTATTTAGTTGCCAGTCCGTCCAGAAAACGTTCGGCGTCCAGCGCAGCCATACAGCCCGTGCCGGCTGAAGTGATAGCTTGTCGATAAACATGATCCATGACATCACCTGCGGCAAATATGCCGGGAATGGAGGTCTGGGTGGCATTTCCATGCAGACCGGACTGAACTTTGATGTACCCGTTTTCCAGCTCAAGCTGCCCTGCAAAAATGTCGGTATTAGGACTATGACCGATAGCGATGAAAACACCTGCAACATCCAGTTCTTCAGTGTTGTCACTTTTCGTATCGCGAATACGGATACCTGTTACACCCATTTCATCACCCAAAACTTCGTCTAAGGTGCGATCAGTATGCAAAATAATATTGCCGTTTTTAACCTTATCCATCAAACGGTCAATCAAGATCTTTTCTGAACGGAAAGTATCACGGCGGTGGATCAGGTGAACTTCAGACGCAATATTCGCCAAGTATAATGCTTCTTCAACTGCAGTATTACCGCCACCTACGACAGCAACTTTTTGTTTACGGTAGAAAAAACCATCACAAGTTGCACAGGCAGAAACACCACGTCCTTTAAATGCTTCTTCGGAAGGCAGTCCCAAATAACGAGCAGAGGCACCTGTTGCGATGATTAAGGCATCACAGGTATATTCCTGATCATCACCATATAGATGGAATGTTTTTTTTGAGAAATCAACTTTCTTAATGTGATCAGTTATAATTTCTGTCTGAAATTTTTCAGCGTGCTGGAACATACGCTCCATCAAAACAGGGCCTGTTAGCCCCTCAGGATCACCGGGCCAGTTTTCAACTTCAGTCGTGGTGGTCAATTGACCGCCTTTCTCAACCCCGGTAATGAGTACGGGATTTAGATTAGCACGGGCCGCATAAACAGCAGCAGTATAACCAGCAGGACCTGAGCCAAGAATGATGAGCTTACTGTGTTTGGCTGTACTCATGAATACCTCATTTCCATTATCGCGTATTGCAGATTTAGGGATTGTAGGAGAAATAATAAGTTAAAAAAAGCGATTATCGGATAAAATATTCATGTTATTAACGATTTTACCGATAGATAGTAACTGTGATGTAATGGGAATGTAAGGAGTGAGTGCTTAACTTTTTGAATTGAACATCATTTATTCGTTTTAGGCATGAAACGAGCTATTGAAACGATTTACCGAAAATTTGTTTGGTAGGTTGTTCTGATTTTTGTTCATTTACTTTGACAATCGGCTATGCATTTGCGAAAACATCTATGTAAGAGATAATTATCTGCCTCGCTAATCAATTGTTTCTATAGAATAGACAATTTGGAGTAGATGATTTTCTCATAGAATATTAAAAATTGCCGATAAGCTGCTTTCTGAGAGACATAGTGTTTTGGGAGATAACATTCTGGAAGACGGTGCTCTAGTAAGTCGTGTTTTGGTTAATCGAGTTCTGGGAAATTGTATTCTGGAAGATTACGTGCAGGCCCCAAGCCTTGGTTACAGATTGAGCTTTAGCCTTTGAAGACATCTTTTCCAGCTCAATTGCTTAAAAGAGATAGGGAAAATGTTATGGGTGTAGGAATATAAAGAGAGAGCAATAAGATGATAGATAATAAGAAGCGTCCAGGAAAAGATCTTGATCGCATAGACCGTAATATCCTTAACGAATTGCAGAAAGACGGCCGTATTTCTAATGTGGAATTATCCAAACGGGTAGGGTTATCACCTACACCTTGTTTGGAACGCGTACGTCGTTTAGAGCGTCAAGGCTTTATTTCTGGTTATACTGCTTTGCTGAATCCCCATTATCTGGATGCATCATTGCTGGTATTCGTTGAAATTACCCTAAACCGTGGAGCAGCAGATGTTTTTGAGCAGTTCAATACTGCTGTACAAAAATTGGAAGAAATTCAAGAGTGCCATTTGGTTTCAGGGGATTTTGACTACTTACTGAAAACACGTGTGCCAGATATGTCTGCGTACCGTAAATTGCTTGGTGAGACCTTATTACGTCTTCCGGGCGTTAACGATACGCGTACTTATGTAGTCATGGAAGAAGTGAAACAGAGTAACCGTTTGGTAATTAAGACTCGTTAAGCTTTTGTCTACAATGTACAGTGTATAGATGCAAAACAGGAAAAATTTAGGTACACTCCTGTTTATGCATACAGTTTCAACGCTGAGCTAACCTCAGCGTTGTTCCGTTTAATCAACAGGAAAACCTGGAGAGCCTTTCTTGAACCAGGAATATACAGAAGACAAACGTGTTAGATTAAAAAGAGTAAGCAGTGGCCGTCGGCTTCTGGAAGCCGTTCTGTTGGTTATTGCTATATGTGCCGTATATTTAATGGTAGCACTTGTCAGTTTTCACCCTTCCGATCCTAGCTGGTCACAAACTGCCTGGCATGAACCTGTTCATAATTTAGGTGGCAGCATTGGTGCCTGGTTGTCAGACATACTATTCTCAGCATTTGGTATTCTTGCCTATGCAGTCCCACCCTTAATGCTTTTGGGTTGTTGGAATGCTTTCCGTCAGAAAAATAGGCAAGAGTATGTGGATTTCTTCACACTGGCATTACGTGTTATTGGTGCCCTAACTCTTATCTTGACTTCATGTGGTTTGGTTGCACTCAATATTGATGATTTGGGTGATTTTGCTTCAGGGGGTGTTATCGGTAGTCTGTTCAGTAACGCGATCCTGCCGTGGTTTAACATACTTGGTGCAACTTTAGCCTTACTTGGTACATGGGCTATCGGGTTCACATTATTTACGGGCTGGTCCTGGCTTACCATTGCAGAAAAAATCGGGGAGTACACTCTGGATTCGCTCAGTTTTGTGGTTAATCGTGGTCGCACACAAACTGATTATGATCATGAGTTGGAAAAAGAAGCTTTTCCTGAGTCTTCTGATGATATAAGCCATTCTAAACAAGGGGAGTCTAAAGTAACTCCTGTTAAGGCAATTCATGTTATTCAAAACACCATTGCTGATGATGAAGATGATGTGTTACTGACAGTTCCAACAGTGACAGAGTTGGTGAATACCAATTCAGAACAGCCAGTTATGGAAAAATCAGAGGAAACAATTTCACCTGAAATAGTTTCTTCTAAATCTGAAGATACTTCACCTGAACAGATGCAATCTACTCTGGAACAAAACAATAAATCTCACCTGATTAAGCCGCAAATATCCATAGTTCCAGAGGCAAAATCAATACAAACGGAATTAGGGCAGGCTGGAGTTGAACAGATGACTGAATCAGAACAAACTGAAAATAGTCAGGAGCAAGAGCCTACCCGGTATATATTTGAGCTGCCTGATGAGCAGCCGGGGAATGACATAGCAACACAGAGTGCTATACCAATGTCACCGCCTTCAAAAGAGAGTACTGATTTGCGGGATTCAGTAACTAGCTCTATTGCTGTTGTGAAGAATCCTCAGATGAAACAGGGAATAGGCCCTGAAATGCCAAGGCCGAATCCGGTACGAATACCGACTCGCCGTGAATTGTATGGTATTAAAGTCCCTTCTCACCGTTTGTCTGAGCATTTGCAGCGGAAAGAAAGACAGGCCGAACTCAATGCTGAAGCTGAAGAACAGAGAATGGATGAGCAGCAGCAAGACATACTGCGTGAGCAATTTATTGCGCAACAGCGTGAGCGTTATGGTTATGATTTGGAAAAAGAGGCAGAACAAGTAAAAGCTGAAAATTTCACCTCTATTTATAACCAACCAACACATGGTAAAACAACAACAGCAGAACAATCTGTTGAAGACCGTGATGATAAAGTACTAATCAGTATTGATGAACAAGCAGAGCAGGAAGAAACGTTGCGGAAAGAATTTGAACAGCAGCAACGTGAACGTTATCAAAGCCAACTTGCTGTTTCGCAGCAGTCTGAACAGCCTATGTTTGGTTATTTTTCACCAAATAATAGCGTAGAAATTTCTGAGCCAGCAGAACCATTATTTATGCCTTCTGAGTCTATGCCACAGGAAGAGGCGGCTATTCAGCCAGAACAAGAAAAAAATATTGCTCCTGTTTCAACAGATTCTTCTGTTTTAAAAACTTCTCATCAGCCGGAAACTACGCATACTTTTGCGCAGCAACCGCAGCAACCG
>NZ_CAWMEB010000436.1:0-769 GCF_963866145.1 Xenorhabdus sp. NBAII XenSa04 | reverse complement strand
TCCCCCCGCTGGAGCTGGCGTAATTCCATACGCCGGATGCCGCTGCTCCAGAGGATTTCCAGTATCACCCGGTTGCGCAGCCCCAAGAGACTCTGGTCGTCGAGGCTGTCCAGCACCTGCGTGGTTTCCCGTTCACTCAGGATCTGGGCAGGTAACCGCTTTTCTTCTTTCGGTAATACCAACTGCTCGGCCGGGTTGTAGAGAATGTGGTGACGTTGCAGCAGCCAGCGGAACCACAACCGCAGTGTGCCCAGACGGTCGCGCTGGCTATTGTTGCTGTACGGCTGACCGTCGGCCTTGCGGTAACCACGCAGATAACGCTGCCAGCTTTCCAGCAACACCAGCGTCACCTGAGCCGGATACTGCACGGTGCGCTGCTCGCACCAGTCCACGAACGGTAACAGTCGTTCCCGGTAGCTTTCCAGTGTGCGCGGGCTTTTTCCCTGTGCGGCCTGTGTATCCAGATACGCCAGCAGTTGCTGGCGCAGCGTTATCAGTGCGTTGTCGTGTGAAGTTATCATGCGGATTGTCCTTGTTGTGATGGAAGCGATCCGGCAGTACGGTATGACGGGAAGTTTTTATTGTGTTGCCGGAACAGTGATTTTTCGTTTTGTCAGACTTGCGCTCGGTTAACCCACTCTGGCTGTGGCTTTAGGGTAGTTTTGGCTACCCAGACTTGACCCCGACTTGGGGTAGACTTGGGGCAGACTTGCCTCCGTGCTACCCAGACTTGCGGGGATCATACCGGGACGATCAGGCCGCTTAAGTG
>NZ_CAWMEB010000435.1:0-11067 GCF_963866145.1 Xenorhabdus sp. NBAII XenSa04 | reverse complement strand
ACCGCCGGTGTGGGTGGCGTATTGTCGGGCGGCAAATTCAGTTTAAATAAGCTGTTGTCCGGTAACTGATAATTCGGCACTTCCGTGCGGACGATAAGGGGTTTCTCGCCCACATTTGTGATTTTTTCCTCCCGCCCGGTGTTTTTTTCACCGGCGCCGGTCAACTTCTCACCCACGGTGGATCGTTCACCCACCGTCACTGTCTGACCCCGTTCAGTCAGTTTTTCCCCCGCGATAACCGGCGTCTCTGCGGTGCCACCGGTGATGGACGGCCTTTGCCCCGTTACTGCCGCGGGCGGGATGATCACTTCCCGCCGCTGTCCCGGCCTTAAGGCGACTTCACGCGGCGGGGTTTCCGCTTCTGTCAGACCAGCGTTGATTTGCCCGCCACGGACTGGCGCCATCTGTGTCGCGGTGCCCTGATAATCAGCCGGCCGCTGGCCAGCCAGCGTGACCGTGCCCTGTGATGCCCGGACCGTCCCGGGGGTCAGCGTGATGGCCTGGATTTGTGCCGGGGGTTCATAATACGATGACCGCCGGCCTTGCCGGTCACGCCCTTTTTTCTTGATGCGCCAAAAATTCTCCACCCGGCCTTTATCGGTGATATAACGCTCACCCGGCACATCCCGGTTATGGATATCCCCGCCCGTAACCGTCAGCAATCCCCCGGCCACCACCTGGCTCTTGTCGTTTGTCAGCGTCGTGGTATCGATGATCAGGTTTTTCCCGGCCAGTATCTTCGCCGGGTCGGTGGCTTTCACCCGGGTTTCTTCTGTCGTGCGGGTGTACCGGTAAATCTGAAAGTTATCCCGGCATCCCCTGTTGTCCACACAGGCGTGAGAGACTTCATCATGACGGATAATGACTCTATGATTTTTCGCATTATAACGTTGCCCCCAGACCTGATATTCCTCCATGGGCGTCTGCGAAATGCGCTCACGTTGGGTCTCAAAATGGTCATTGACGTTATTGATGGTGTTGGCTGCCAGCCGCATCTCCCCCATGGCTTCCATATAGGCGCTGTGGTTATTGATGACCTGGCCTTTTCCGCTGGCCCGGTACCGGTCATCCAGCTTGCCGCCGAAGGCAAAATCACCGTCACTGTAAATCAGGCTGTGGGCCTGGTTATTTAAGGTTCCCACGCCCAGATCGAGACGTTGGCGGGCCGCAATTACCGCCGATTGACCTTTGGCCATGATGTCGTTGTAATTACCCGATTTTGTCGCGAACCCCTGCTCCCGTTTTGCCTTTGTTTCAGCATCCACCCGGTTATTCAGCGTCCCCGCGTCAATGGCGATATGATCACCATAAATCCGCCCGGTGCCCTGGTTGGTCAGCCCGGTGGCACGCAGATAGGTTTGGGCACCATCCAGCAACCCGGTGTTGACGAGGGCATTTTTGACGGTCCATTGATGGTGATCCGCCAGGATTTTCCCGGTGGCCTCGTTGGTCAGGTTATCCGCCGCCCCCGCCAAGGTGCCGGCACTGATCAGGCCGTTATTAATGATATTGCCCTGACTGCTCAGCCGTAAACGCCCATTGGCAATGATTTCACCGGTATGAATAAAATCTTTCAGCAGCGTCAGCTGGATATCGCCCAGTGAGCGCAGTTTGCCGTCACCGGTGGCCGCGTCGGCATCCACCGTCAACGCCTTCCCGGCGTTGATCTCACCGTCCGTATTGGTCACCGCTAGCTGGCGGCCCTGTACGGTCAGTTGCTGGTTGGCCTGTAACTGGCCCTTCGTGTTATCGAGCACCGAAGCCAGTTTTAGTGTGGCATTTTCAGTGCCGAACAGTTGCCCTTTGGCATTGTGCAGTGTGTCCGCCGTGACAAGGACATTTTTACCCTCAATCCCGTTATCCTGCTGTTGCGTCTCCTGATTGTGGATGGCCTGCGCACTCAGTTCGGCATCACCGCCACTGCGGATTAAACCGGCCTGATTATCCATGTGGTGATTGACGCGCGCGGTCAAATCGCCCAGCGCCAGTATCTGTCCCTGGGTATTGAGCAGCGCATCAGCATCAATACGCAGCCCGGCTTCGCTCAGGATCTTACCCTGCTGACGGTTATCCAGTTGTTTCGCGGTGAGGGTGGCCGATTTGCCATGCAAGGTGCCGCGCAGGTTTTTCAGATCCCCGCTCTTCACCTCAAGCTCAGCCTGACTGTCAATCACGCCATCAGTGTTATCGAGGGTCTGCCCCTGCGTATCAATGAACAAATCCTGACGGGTTTGAATTCGGCCCGACTGATTATTTAGCTGTTGACCTGTCAGAGAAAGCCGGGTCTGTGCCGCCAGCATTCCCTGTCGGTTATGGAGATGACCCGCCGTGATAGCCAGACTGCCTGCCGACACCACGGCGCCATTGTCATTATCCAGCGCCCCCGTGTTCAGGGTCATGGCCTGTTTGCTGGTCATTCCCTGCCTGTCACCACTGTTGCGGTTAATTAAGGATTTCGCGTTGAGCGTCAGTTTGCCGCCACTTTGCAGCAAACCCTGATCATTATTCAGTGCATCCACATACCATTGGGTGTCTTTTCCGCTCAGGATCTGTCCGTGCTGATTGAGGACCGTATTTCCGCTCATATTCAGCCGGTCATGGCTTTCAATATGGCCGGACTGGTTATTCAGATCCGCGACCGTCAGGCGCAAAGCCCCCTGGCTGAACACACCGCCGTTCTGGCCACTGTCCCGGTTATCCAGCTGCTGACCGTGGGTATCGATGGTCAGGTTCTGGCCGCTGTGTATCGCCCCGTAGCGGTTCAGTAATTCACCGGTTCGCAACGTCATCTGCCGTTCTGCGGCGATAAGCCCCGCGGTATTATTCAGTGGCTGCTGGGGCGTATCGATATCCGCCGTTCCCGCACGGATTTGGCCTTTTTCGTTGTTGATCGCCTGAGCCGTCAGTTGCAGGTTATGCTGACCGGCAATTTTCCCTTCAATATTAGTGAGCTGCCCGGTGGTCAGGGTGACATCCCCGTTCGACGCCGCCACCTTCCCCTGCCGGTTATCGATTTCGTCAGCCACCACGGTCATCCCGGCTGAGGCCACCAACTGGCCTTGCTGGTTATTCAGCCGTTTTTTTACCGTGACCTGAAGCTGACCATCTTCTGCCGCAATGATTTGACCTGACTGGTTATTCAGCGCCGCTGCATTGATCTTCACCGTGCCATTGGCAGACATCGTGCCGCTGCCATTATCCAGTTCCTGCTGAACCTCCAGCGTCATGGCACCGGTGCCCCGTTGGGTCATCGTCCCTGAACGGTGATCCAGTGACTGAATATGGGCCGTGATATGTTGTGCCGACGTCTCGCTGTTCACCAGATGGTAATCCCCCCCATCCAGTTTCAGTTCACCGTCAGAAATCAGGCGGCCGGCCTGACCCTGAAAACGGGCCGTGTCAAGGGCCATCACGCCGGTGCCGGCATGGATCAGCCTGCCGTTATCATTTGCAATGGTCTGCGCCTTCAACGTCAAATCCTGCCCGCGGGATTCAATTATCCCGGCCGTATTGTCAATCCCGGCCTGATGATCCAGGATAAGCGACGGCTGCCCGGTCTGGGTAATTTTACCCTGATGATTGTTCAGTTTCTGGCTGCGGAGGGTCAGCGTTTCCGCCCGTAACCGGCCCCGCGCGTTATCAATCCGTTCCGGTGCCGATAACGTAAGATGTTGACGGGCGCTGACATGGGCATCCTGTAAATGTAACTGCGTGTCAGACGTCAGTGTCAGATCGCTGGCCTCCGTTTGACTGCCCGCCAGTGAGAGATCTTTGGCGTTCACCGCTAACCGGTCATGGGCCAGATTCTGCCCGTGAAGCCGGGCTTCCCCGGTGGTTTTCAGGGTCAGGTTACCATGTTGGCTCAGCCTGAGCGCGTTATCCATACCGGCCGCCAGGGTACTGCCCTGATGGCTATACAATGACGTGCTTTGGCTTTCAAGGTGGCGCCCCGCCAGGATGCGCCCCGGGTTGTCGAGGTGCCTGCGGGTGGTGATAGTTATGTCCTGCCCGGCGGTAATGTCTCCCTCATTCATCAGGTTGCCCTGATCAGGCAGGCTCACATCACCGGCGGCCCTTATCACGCCGCGGTTGATCAGTTGCCCACGGCTGTGAAGCACCAGATTGCCCGATTGGGCGGGTTCACCGTCGTGGTCAATGCCTGCCGCCAATACCGCATTTTGGGCGTTGTCCAGTGACGCACTGGTGATATCAAGATGATGGCCGGCCTGGATGTTGCCCTGATTGGCAAGGTGATCACGGATATTGACTGACAGATCCCGGCCGGCGCTCATGTTCCCCTGATTATCCAGTTTGCTCTGATCCTGGACGGTCATCGTGTCCGACGCTGTGATAAGCCCCAGGTTGGTCAGCTCACCCGGGCTATGGAGCGTCAGGTCTCCCGGTTGGGACAAACGGCCGTCTTTACCGACACCCGCGGCCAGCACCCCTTTTCCCTGATTGGATAAGGCAGCACTGTGGATATTCAGATGACGGCCTGCCAACATGTTGCCCGGGTTAGCCAGATGGCCGGGCGTTTTAATCCGGATATCGCGGCCGGTACTTATCTCTCCGGCATTTTCCAGTGCCGCCTGATTGTCGATAACGATATCGTCCGATGCCGTCATCACCCCCTGATTAACCAGTTGACCGCGACTGTCGAGGGTCAAATTACCCGGCTGAGTCGGTTTGCCATGCGGGTCAGTGCCTGCCGCCAGTTCACCGTGTTGCTGGTTTTCTAACGCCGCACTGTGGATATTAAGGCTGTGGCCGGCCAACACCCGGCCCTGATTGGTCAGATTGCCCGGGGTGTTGAGCCTGATATCACGGCCAGCACTTATCTCTCCCTGATTTTTCAACTCAGCCTGATTCTGGATAGCAATATCCTCCGACGCCATCATCACGCCCTGATGGGTCAGTTGACCGCGACTGTCGATGACAAGATTGCCCGGCTGAGTCAGTTTGCCCTGATCATCCGTCCCCGCCGCCAATACCCCGTTCTGATGACTGACTAATGCGGCATTATGAATATCCAGATGGCGTCCGGCCAGTATTTTTCCGGCATTATCGAGATCATCACGGGCTTTTAGCGTGATATCCCCACCGGAAGTGATATCGCCTGAATGCGTGAAAGCCCCTTCATTTTCAATATGAATAGACTCGGAAGCGGTGATAATGCCGTGGTTGTCCAGTTTGCCCTGACTCCGGATCTTCAGATTACCCGGCTGTGTTTTATCTATACCTGCAACCAGTTTACTTTCCTGCTGGTTGTCTAAATCTGCACTCTGGATAGCGAGATGATGGCCGGCCAGCACCCGGCCCTGATTGGTCAGACTGCCCGGGGTGTTGAGCCTGATATCACGACCAGCACTTATCTCTCCCTGATTTTTCAACCCGGCCTGATTCTGGATATTGATATCCTCCGATGCCGTCATCACCCCCCGATTGACCAGCTTGCCGCGACTGTCGATGCCAAGATTGCCCGGCCGGATCAGGTTGCCCTGATCATCCGTCCCCGCCGCCAGCATCCCGTTCTGGTGACTGACTAACGCGGCACTGTGGATATCAAGATGGCGGCCTGCCCGCATTTTCCCTTGATTATCGAGGTGATCCCGCGCTTTTATTGTCATATCGCCACCGGCGGTGATATCCCCTGAGTGACTGAAAGCGCCTTTATGCTGAATATGGATAGACTCGGACGCACTGATAATACCGTGGTTATCCAGTTTACCCTGACTCTGGATCTTCAGCTTGCCCGGCTGCGTTTTATCTACCCCCGCCGCCAGTACGCCGTTCTGGCCACTTTCTAAAGATGCACTGTGGATATCGAGGTTGTGGCCGGCCAACACCTTACCCTGATTGGTCAGCTTGCCGGGCGTGGTGATCCGGATATCACGGTCAGCGTTTATCCCGCCCTGATTATCCAGCGTCGCCGGTGCTTCAATAACAATATCCTCCGTGGCGGTTATCATCCCCTGATTAACCAGCTGACCCCGGCTGTTGAGAGTCAGTTTGCCCGGCTGGGTTTTATTCATTCCCGCAGACAGTAACCCATTCTGACCGCTCTCTAAAGATGCACTCTGGATAGCGAGATGATGACCGGCCAACACCTTGCCCTGATTGGCCAGCGCGCCCGGGGTTTTTATCGTCATCGCTTTCCCGGCGCTGATATCTCCGGCGTTAGTTAACGCCGCTTTATTCTGAATCTCGATATTGTCTGACGCGGTCACAATCCCCTGATTATCCAGTTTCCCCCTGATATCCAGCGTCAGGTTACCCGGCTGGGTTAATTTGCCGTCTTTATCCGCGCCGGCGGCCAGCACAGGGTGTGGCTGGCGATCAGCAGGCAGCCGAACCTGTTTATGGCTTGCCAACGACGCACTGTGGATATCAAGGTGACGGCCGGCCAACATCCGGCCCTGATTATCCAGGTGATCGCGGGTGTTGACGGTAATATCCTGACCCGCCGTCATATCGCCCTGATTGATGAAATGCCCTTGATTCTTAACCTTAATCTCAGCAGAGGCGTCTATCGTCCCGCTGTTGGCAAGATGACCGCCACTGTTGAGTTTCAGGCTGCCCGGTTTATTGCTGCCTGCCGACAGCCGCCCCAGGTTCGTTACATCGCCCTGATTATCAACAGTCAGGTTATCCGATGCCGCTATCGTGCCTTTATTGCTGAGGCGGCCACGGCTCTCAATGGTCAGGGTGCCGGATTGCGTCCGGTTGCCTTCTTTATCGACACCCGCCGTGATATTTCCCTGATTCGCCAGCGCCCCCGAATTATTGATGACCACATCAGCAGATGCCGTGATGACACCGCTGTTCGTCAGTTTGCCCTGGCTATCCAGCGTCAGATTGCCAGCCTGCGCCCCTAACTGCCCGGCATTGCGTACCCCGACACCCTGTTCGGTACCGACCAGCCTGATTTTGTTGGCATACATGCCACCTACCGCCGCCACATCCAGACTGAATGCCGGTTTATTCTTCTGGCTCTCTGACAAAGTTTCGGTCACATTGCCCTGGGCATCCACCCGGTTGCGCCCGGTCGTCACGGTTAACTGGTTGGCGTGGAGTCTGGCGTTAATATTGACGGCGCGGCCAATCAGGCGGGTATAATCACTGCCGGTATCATTCAGTCCCTTCCCTTCCACGCTGATAAGTCCCTGATGCGCCTCATCCACTTCAAACCCTTTCAGGCGTCCGCCTTCCAGCAGGGTTTTCCCCGCCGCCAGCGTGGTCTGGCTGGCATTGATAAAACCACACCCCTGACAGGTAATACCTGCCGGGTTAGCAATAATGACATCTGCCCGTTGTCCGGCGACTTCAATAAAGCCGTTCAGCTGGCTGGGATGGCGGCTGTTCACTTCATTGAGGATGATCTTCGCCTCACCCTGGGCTAACCACGGGTTTGCGGTGATAAGTCCACCCAGTTCGGTTTGGGTATTGATGCTGCTGTTATTGAGGATCGCCCCCCGTTGCGCCACATCAAACTGGCTGTACTGATTACGGGAAACCCCGTCCCCATTCGGGGTCTGGATATTGATTTGGGGGATACCGTTGGCCGTGGCAATGACCGAGGGCTGCTGCGTACCGGGCGCATTGTTGTCCGCCACAATGCCCGCCTGTGCACTCAGGCTGACCAGCCCCAGCGCCAGTGAGACCCCGAATACCAAAGGGGTTAAGGCCACACGGGCTGACGATAATGAAGGCACCGATATTCTGTTGCGTGCCTGTCCGGCCGTGTGGCTGCGGACTAACTCAGACACCACCATCAGCATCTGACGGGTTTTATTAAAAATCACGCGGTAGCAATGTTTATTCATCGCGCAGCCCCTCTTTCAGGTAAGTCGACGGTCAGGGGATGGTTGTCCCACCATGCGGCGGCCTGTTCACGGCTCACACCGGCCCCTCGGAAACGGATCACCTGCGCCCCACGCTTTGAACCTTTGTGATAAAGCGCCCGGACACACTGATAAGGAAAAATGTCATGTTTGATTAAATCCGCCATCACACGGCTATGGCCAAACGGCGCTACCCAGTCCACAATCCAGAGCCGATCCCCCCGGTTCGATGCCAGGCGGCGATTATCCCCGTCATCCGTCGTCAGGTAATGGTGTTCGGTCTCTTCATCAAACCGTGACCAGCTCAGGTAAAACACCGGCTGACCCTGCTGACTGATCAGCACATACTGTTGGGCTTTAATAAAAGGCAGGAGCAGGGTGGCAAGCGAACTTAACGGTGCATCCCGGTGCAGCGGGGAGTGCATCCACAGCCAGGTTGCGGCACCCAGCATTTCTGGGTCATTGTCATACCCGCCCAGAAGCAGGGGAGCACGTACATCATAATCACCGATGAACATTTCTGCCCCCTCAGTACTGCCAGTTCAGGCTGAAACTGACGTGAGCAGGGTCGGTTTTAAAGCCATCCGGTTTGGAGAAGGGCGTACCAACCGACACGTCATACGCCAGATTCGCCGGGCGGATATGGCCTTTCAGACCGACAACCCCCCCGGCCAGTGTGCGGCCGATAAGGGTTTCCGCCCTGTGTCCGCCCACCCGGCCGTAATCCGCTCCCAGATAAAGCTGTTGATCCGGCACCGGGGTCTGCCATGACAGGGTATTACGCCATGCCCAGCCCTCATCGGCACTCAGCGTGCGTTCACCATCAAAACCCCGTACTGTCCAGCGGCTGCCGATACTGAACTGGTCTTGCGGCGTCAGCGGGGTATGACTCCATTGCTTCTGGTATTCCATCCGGTGCTGAAAAGACTGGCTGCCCAGCTTAAAGGGGGTATTCAGTGCCACCGACAACTGGATAATTGCTGATTTTGCCGTGGCGTAGTTTAAGGAAGATTTATCATTGCGCTCTTCAGATGCTGGCAGTGCACCAAACCAGCGGGTGCCTTTTTGATAACGGATACCCGCATCCAATATCGCTGCACCGATATAATGGCGGTGATCCAGTCCCAGGCTCCAGCTGCTGGTGCGGCGTTTCTGGTTAGCAATTTCGGTCTGTTGCATGAAATTGCGGGTTTCGCGCACATTCACGCCATAAGTGAATGTGGTTTTTGAACGGGCATTACGGTGCAGGACACGGCTTAATTGCATGTTCAGACTGCGGCTTTTTCCGCGATATCGGGCATCCCCGTTGAGTTCCGGTACGGTCTGCATATAGTGGTATTTGCTGCCGGTGACCGCAAACTGCCAGTAACCGAACGGCACCGAATAATGCGCGGTATAGTTGGTGGAATCCTTGCGGCGGGAAAAAGCCAAATCACGGCTCAGGGAGAGATAAAACAAATCACTCAGTGACGTTGGGTTATCCAGCGCCAGCATCAGCCCGCCCTGCGTGCGTCCGGTGGTTTTGGTCCCGCTGTTATCCACCCAGGCTCCCACATGCCAGAAACGCGACTGCCGGCGTTTAATCACGATATCGCTCTCGCCCGGCTGTTCACCCGGCACCAGTTCCATCGACGCCTGAACATTGGGGATGCGCTGAAGGTTTTCCAGGCCTTGCTCGATATCCCGCAAATCCAGCACATGGCCATCATGGGCAGGCATCGCGGTATACAGCGTCGCGTATTTATCCGACTCCTCGGTATAGCGTACCTGCCGGATTTTGCCGGTGACAACATTGAGTTTCAGTTCCCCCTGACTCAGATCCTGCTCCGGTGCCAGAATGCGGGTGGTCACCCAGCCGTGGGAAATCAGCCGGTTCTGCATCGTGCTCATCAGGAGACCAATCCCCTGCGCCCCCAGACAGTGTCCGTTGGCCTGATCGGCCAGCCGTTGTAACGGCACCCAGTGCGGCAGGTCTTCCCGGCCGGACAAAGTGACGTTCTGGATCACAAAACAGGGCGATTCTGTGGGAAACGTCAATACAGACGTGGATACCGTTTCATCCGAAAGCCGCACCGTCGGTGCCTTCGCCTCCAGGCGTTGCTCTAATGCTTGCTGCTGCTGCTTTTGATGAATAAAAGGTTGGTCATCTGCCTGCACAGGCTGAATAACGCATACAGCCCATCCGGCCAACCCTGCGAACATTTTGTTGCGAGTTACCGTTGCCATCATTGAACCCGTCGGATACTTAATGATTATTGAATGATTTTGAGAGAACTGCGCGAGAGGGTATTATGGTTTAAAGTGTTTTAATTTCAACCAACATGATCGCATGATGATCAAAAAGATGAATATTTAGACTATCCAGCTGTCATTATGCAACAAAACGG
This sequence comes from Xenorhabdus sp. NBAII XenSa04, assembly GCF_963866145.1. NCBI lineage: Bacteria > Pseudomonadati > Pseudomonadota > Gammaproteobacteria > Enterobacterales > Morganellaceae > Xenorhabdus > Xenorhabdus sp. NBAII XenSa04. The sequence continues at coordinate 839 of NZ_CAWMEB010000435.1, read as the reverse complement.
CAATGGATTAACATTCACCAAACATATTGCGTGTAGTATTAAGTATATTCGTCTGCATTTTGCCTGCCTGAAAAACAAAAGCACGGCGAATATGATAAAGAAAAATAATAAATGACATGTTTTTCAGAGTATTCTGACGGGACAGTGCTCCCCCGCTTTATGACAAAAAACGGGTCTCACTACTTTCCCTTCGACAACATCTTCTGCATCACCGTCTGTCCGAACATCCCCGCAGATTGCCTGACCTGCCCCACCCCCTGGCTCATCATACCGGCCACATCACCCATGCGGACACCGGCCCAGGCTAATGCGCCCAGCCAGACCATCGGCAGCACAATAAACAGGGTGCCCATCACCAGCCCCATAATTAAATCGTCCGAGGTATTCTGAAACCCCGCCAGATTAAACAGGCTGTGAGTGTCTGAGCCGTACAGGGCTTCCAGTAAATGACTGTCCAGCCAGCGCGCCAGTTCCCACCAGAAGGTCAAAAAATTCAATGCGAAAATCACAAATGTCAGCGTGAAGATGGTCTTAAATTCATAGGCCGCAAACAGCAGGATCAACGGGATGAAGATATACAACGCCATCAAAATTACCGCCTGCATCATCGGCAGCGCCTGGCGTACCGCATCAAACACCGGCATACTGAGTAATCCACCCAATAAAGCCCCTGCGGAAGTGCCGATTCGATTAGCGCCATCCAACAAGGTGGGATCGGCACTACCACCATACCCGGCATACACATACCCGTCCTGTGAAACGCTCAGGTTTACCGGGCTGACCAGACGGCGGATCACCGCTTCCTGATAAGTCTGCGTATTTTTCCCCAATATTTTCAG
>NZ_CAWMEB010000434.1:0-686 GCF_963866145.1 Xenorhabdus sp. NBAII XenSa04 | reverse complement strand
AGGGCGACCATAGATTTTATACTTTCTAATTACGGGCATCTCACAAGCCTGTCTACGTATAAACAGAGAAAAATATCATTGTTTATCAAAAAAATAATGATATTTTCCCCACATTTCATCATCAAACAAAAATTTGACCTCGCCCAACCCAATCGGTAAAATATTTAACTGTTACCAATGATCCATTGCCTGTAAGGATCAGCATTGAGCGGCGAAGTAAAAACTCCCGTAGCCTGAAAGGGAGTGCATTTCATGCGGTACATCTGCGCACTTTTGGAAGCAGATATCATTGGACACATAACCCAGTTTCGATGATGAAAGTTTCCCGGTGTTATTTCACCGGCTACCTACATAACAAGGCAGAACATGCTCTGCCTCACACTAATCGATACCGTTTTAACCGGTACAACATTCACTTACATGTTGCATTTATCACGATAAACGTCCCGAAAATGGCGCGGCGTCACTTGCGTTAAAGCGAAACGATTACCAAGTGACGTCGCCGGGCGTCAGCGTCCAGAGCGCATTGGATCTGTCTTTACGACCGATTTGAACTACGAATTACTCAGTGAAACCGCTCAGAACAGACCATTTACTGACATTTTGTTTGATTAACGAACAACCGTTAGGTTTGGTTTTCAACCCACTGCCTGATTACAGGCTGAGGCAGTAAAAAAAGGAGAGAT
>NZ_CAWMEB010000433.1:0-2503 GCF_963866145.1 Xenorhabdus sp. NBAII XenSa04 | reverse complement strand
GGAAAGCTATAAACATAAAATTTATTTATGATTTTCTATTTGTAGGTATCTTAAATTTTCAGTCTGAAACTTAGAATGTTTAGAAATATATTCTACACATCAGTATGTTACATAAATGCAGATAGTTTATTCCGTCGTGTATCTCCTAACACCAGTTCTCAGCATAAAATGTCTGGTTATTTTTTTAGCGAAAATGATACCAAATTATCATGTTATTCAATTATTCCTTATAAAATGTCAACAACATCTAACAGAGGAGACTTTCCATTGTGAAAAATTGTGGAGCTGGAAATTATCTGACTGTTTTATTTAGAATAATCTGTGTTAGTATGTCACATCAAATAAAATTCAACATGGTGTCCTATGAAGATTTTTGTCATCAATTTAGAAAAAGATATAGAACGCAGAAAATCAATGCAAGAGCAGTTGCAAAAAGTGAATCTTAGTGCTGAGTTCATAACAGCAGTATACGGAAAAGAATTAACCAATGAGCAGCTGATAAATTCATGCCCTGATTTTGATGATTTAGCCCTCACTCTTGGTGAAGTTGGTTGTTCAATGAGCCATATAAAAGTGTATAAGAGAATGCTCGATAGCAGTATACCTGTTGCTTTAGTATTAGAAGATGATGTACTTTTTGATGAAAGTTTAATTACTATATTGTCGTGTTTAGATAATCATCCCTTGTTATTAAGTTCAAAACCTTATGTTTTTTTATTAAATAATACTAATGAATATTTCGAATCATTTAAAAAACCATTGATAGAAAACTATAATATAGTCAATGTAATTGATGCCGCATGTGCTTTTGGATATGTTTTAAATCTATCCGCAGCCAAGAAATTATATCATTATTTACAACCTGTTAGATTTGTTGCCGATGAATGGAAATTTTTCAAAGAACAAGGTGTAATTACATTGAAAGGAATTATCCCTCCAGTAATTCATCCTTCTGCCCAATCGATAAATTCATCGATCGGGGAAAGAGAGTATACATTGACGAAATTAGATATAGAAAATAGAAAACGTACAATTATCATTCAAATAAAGTTAGCTTTGTGGAGGATATTCATTCGTACTTGGCTGAAAAAAGTTAGGCCTTAGCTTTCAAGCTAAGGCTATCATGAATGAACTAATTTGTTCGGTACCAACCCATTAACATAATATAGGCATTAATAACATCAAATCCTTCACCACTACCAGTTTCAGATGTATTACCACTAACATTATGTACATGTTCTCCATTCCATGATGTGTTTCCAGTCCAAGTCCGGGATGCATCAAATGTGGTAAGGTTTGTCCATCTATCTGTATATTCTACACCAGGTTTACTCTGGCCATTTCTAGCAAAAGCACCTCCAAAAATATCACTTCCATGAGCAATAACACTTGGTAGATAACCAGTAATGTTCATATTCCCACGGTTATGATTATGTCCTCCAGTACTATTTGTATTCCCACTAAAATAGTGACTATGTTTTGGAATATGTTTTATAGTTAGCTGCTTAGTATCATTACCACCTGCCGATAACACATTTGATCCATTACTAGCAGCCAAGCGAACTGTTCTATTTTCACCAATATACTTCCATGTTGTCCCGGGAAATAGATTGTTGGGATTTTTATTTTGTGCAAACCATAAAACAATTCCAACAGGGTATAGTAAATCTATGGATACTGATTTGGCTAACGCATCAGTGACTGCTTTTTGACTCATTATTTGTTCAGCTGAGTTTCCTGATTCTTGTACTATCGCTGATTTTGGTACGGAATTTTTTGCCAAATTAATAGTTTCTACATAATCATGAGCATAAGGCAGGACAGAATCATCGTAATCTTTTCCTAATAGGGGGTCATCAATGGCATAGGATTTCACAGCCCATTTCATTTCAAAATTATTCTGAGGCTCTAAAGCACTAGAGAGCTCCACTTCATCATCTTTACGAGAATAATGAATATCGGAAAAATTACTGGTGGCATGGTAAGTTAATCCACCCCGTAAATAACAACCACTGAATCTTTTGCAATAAACAATATCTCCGGGCTTAACCTTTTCATAAAGGGGATATTTACCATCAATTGGCCTTGCAATACTCATCATGCCATGACAAATATTTTTAACGGTCTTACGGTATCTCTGATGAATCCGTTTAATATTCAGGTACTGGGCATCACCTCCCCACAGATAATCCCCTCCTTCAATCTGCAATAACAACCCAGCAATATGAAATTCACCTTTACTAAATAGGTCTTTTTCTCTGTCTTCAGCATACCAGCGATGAATTGTTAACCACGAATTTGCTCCATTATTCGATGGAAACTGCCACCATACCGGATAATAACGATCAGTACTCAACCCGGTTAGATCTATCGTCATGTTAAAACGCGGTTCACCCTGTACATCTTGTGCATTCAGGGTCACATCTTCCCCCAACGGTTTCCCATTGATTTTTCGGTTATTGGGCACCGCATTTTTTGCCAGTTCCTGAGTTTCTGTTAAACC
>NZ_CAWMEB010000432.1:0-26150 GCF_963866145.1 Xenorhabdus sp. NBAII XenSa04 | reverse complement strand
TCCCTTCATTTTTTAAGTTAAATAAAAAGCCCGTATCTCAATTTGGCTATCCAGTTAAACATAAGACAGGTATCAACTATAATTGTGCAAATTTTTCCCTGATTTTCTGCTCTGGTAGATCCATTCCAATAAAAACCAATACACTATGCCGCTGTTCATCGTCGCGCCATTCGCGATCCCAATCTGCACTATATAGACGTTGGACTCCCTGAAACAACAACCTACGTGGCTCTCCTTGAATGGCAAGGATACCTTTATAACGCAGTAAACTGTCCGCAAAACTCAGTAACAACTCTTCCATCAGATTTGAAATTTCATTAAATTCAATAGGATGATTCAGGTTAACAACGACAGATTGGATACTGTTTTGCTGCCCAGGCACAAAGCGAAAAATCGGCACTGAAACAGTCAATTTATCATTCAGCATGAAACCTTCCAGCTCAAATAATAAACTTAAGTCAGCCTCGCCATGTACTACTTTATGAATTGGCGCTCTGGCATTAATTCTCTGTAACCGTTCAGTCAGTACATCATTTTCTGAAGCAACATCCGTTTTCGTTAATAAAATTTTATCGGCATATCCAACCTGTGCCTGAGCAAGGGAAAAACGATCCAGTTGTTGTTCAGCATGCACTGCATCCACTAATGTAATAATGCCATCCAGTAAAAAACGCTGGCACAAAATTTCGTGGGAAAAAAACGTTTGAATAATTGGGCCAGGATCAGCCATCCCTGTACATTCGATAATCAGCCGATCAAAAATGAACTCACCTTTATCAAGACCATCCAATAAATCCAGTAAAGCATCTTCCAGCTCATTTGAGCGGCTGCAACAAATACAACCATTGCTTAATGTCTTAATCTGAGTTGCTCTACCTCCAATCAATTCATGATCAATAGGTACTTCACCAAACTCATTTTCAATCACAGCAATTTTATAGCCATGTTCAGTATTAAGAATATGCTGCAATAATGTTGTCTTACCTGATCCCAAAAAGCCCGTTAGGATCGTGACGGATATAGGCTTCATTTTCGTTTCCTGCTTCATTATAATAATTTTTCTCCTATTTATTTGAAATCATTAAAAAAAATAATTTTCTGAATTATTTTCAAAGTTTTTCAGAGAAAAAAACATTGGATCATCTTAGATGAGTATACTTTAAGAAGAATTTGGCAACAATATTGATAGCTTTCATCGATAATATCTCTTTCATGATTATTTATTGGCTGATGTGCTACATAGTAAAATATTCCATGATATACCTATTATCTTTAAAACTACAGCTTTGTTGTCTGTATCTTAAAATTTATAGTATGTAACTTTATTATTCTAATTTATTTTTTATAAAAAAAACAAAATATTATTATCTAAGCGAAAAATTCCAACCATAATTAAATAAAGAAATAATCACATACAATTTAAACAATAAGATTAATCCAGTTACCTTAGCATTTATAAAAATGCATATTATGTTAACGAGTATAGAATAATCATATCCATCACATTTTAAGTTACAATTTTTATACTCTCGTTCATAACAGGAGGTAATCTAAGATACATTATACAAATTATTCTCCATTAATAAAAAAATCTAAAAAAGCTATTAAACCTCACAATTTGGTATTAAAAAATGATTCCGGGGAAATACTATTTATCTTAATTAAGAGAGAATATCCTATGAAAAAAGAAAAAAGAATTGAGATGGGTCAGATTCCTCATAGTGTTGATATTCAAGAAGGATTATCAATTGATATAGCAATTATCGGTGCTGGTGTATCTGGCTTATATGCTGGATATCGCCTGTTAACCGGCCAATATTCAGACAATTCTCATTCCCCGTCCACCGCTCATGTATTTGATTTAAATAACCTTGTTGGAGGAAGATTACTCTCAGTTAACTTACCCGGTACAGATATCATCGGTGAATTAGGTGGCATGCGCTACCTCTCTTCACAAAAAATTACAGCATCCCTAATTGAAGATGTTTTTAAATTAAATTATGAACTATTTCCAGGGAGTGATGCACCAAATAATTTTTTCTATTTACGAGGGCAACGTTTCAGAGCTGATGCATGGTCTAAAATGCAAAATAAGGATAAGTTTTTAAAAACTCGTTACTTCCTGGACGATAATAGTAAAGGTTATAGTGCTTCTCAATTATTTAATAAAATTATATATGGTGTTTTAGTTGCAGATCCTTGGTTCAGGGAAAATTATAGTGATCTTATTGAAAAAACAAATAAACATGACTACAAATTTAAAATAAGCCTGCGCCAATGGGATATTATTAAAAAGAATATAACTTATCTCAAAAAAGGAAGTCCGTATCACGAAATGAAAGTCAAAGACATTGGATTTTGGAATTTAATTAAAGATCAGGTCGGACAAGAAGGCTACAATTTTTTATCTGATGCCGGAGGATATTATTCAAATACGATTAATTGGAATGCTGCTGAATCCATGTCTTACATGGTAGGAGATTTCACTCAAGCTAATACAGAATATCGAACCATTAAAAATGGATATGATCAATTAGCTTATGCTTTAGCAAAAACTTATACAAACCAAAATGGTGCTAAACTTTGGCTAAAGAATACCTTAGTCACTTTTAAACATAATAATAAAGGGAGCCGCCGTTATTCATTAAAATTTAGGAATGAAAATAGTCAAACTTATTGGACAGTAAACGCTGATACTATTATCCTGGCAATGCCAAAGCGCTCTCTTAATCTCTTAGATCAACAAAACTTCTTCTTTGATAAAAAATTATCCAAAGAATTACATAAAAATATTGACGCCGTTATTTCCGAACCGTCACTAAAATTATTAATGGGATTCGAATATCCTTGGTGGACTAAACAGTTTAAAACTAAATCAGGAGCATCAATCACTGATTTACCTATTCGACAATGTTACTATTTTGGTACGGATAAAAAAAATTCTCATTCATTATTTTTATCCAGCTATAACGATATGAGAACAGTCACGTTCTGGAAAGCGCTAATGCGAATAAAAGATAAAAAGTTTATCTATGAACCTCGTGAGACCACTATAGTTTCAGAAGAGAAATTTAAAGCGTTTCCCCTGCCCGGTGATCCCGTTCCTAAACACTTAGTTGGAGAAGCAATGCTTCAAGTTAAGGAATTACATGGTATAGATATTCCATCACCTTATATCGCGAGGATCAAAGATTGGTCTCAAGATCCATACGGAGGCGGATATCATGCCTGGCAAGTTGGTGTATCAGTGGAAGAAGTTATGCCTTTTATGAGGCACCCAATAAAAAATGAATCTGTACATATTATAGGAGAAGCATACTCAGGAGATCAGGGTTGGACTGAAGGCGCATTTTGTGTAGCGGAGCGGTTACTACAAGAAACTTTTTATCTGGATTGGCCAGAATGGTTAGATAAAGAATATTATTTAGGAAGATAATTACTCTATATACTCAATATATTTTCAAATGGAAGAGATACTCCTATCAATAAAAGTAGTCCGTCATCATTCATAATTAATGATGTACTTATTCATAGAAAATCGCATTATGGATGATAGTGTTTGTTTTTAGCGTGCAGTCTATGTCTGGTTTTATGATTGGTAAGAGTAAAAATTTAACAATGATTAAAATTGGAGAATATGGATGAATCGATATGATTTTACGAAATCAGCAGCACTATTAACAGCAGCAATGAATGTTTCTGCTTTAGGTAAAGATGAACAAGAAGCCACAGTAAATAAAAGCAGATACATTAATAATAAAAAATATGACATTTGTGTTGTAGGAGGAGGAATTATTGGGCTATGTACAGCTTATTATGCAGCTAAAGCCAAGAAAAATGTTTTACTTATAGAGAGAAATACGTTAGGTACACAAGATTCAAGCTCTGCCGGGCATGTCAGAATGTGGAGAACAGTTTATGATGATCTTGAACATGCCACATTATCCTTTAGTGCAGGGAAACTTTATCATGAGTTAGAAGAAGAACTAAATTCTAAGTTCATATATATGAACGGATTACTCAACTTTGGTGTAGCAACAGGTGATACTCCACAGGGCACTTTGTTCGGGCCAATAAAGGTCTTAAAGAAACTCAATAAGAAGTATGAAATTTTAACAAAAAAAGAATTAGAGACAAAATATCCATTCAAAAATCTACCGGAAAATTACATGGGGTTGTATAGCCCGGATAATGCTACTATAGATGTCAAACATATTATAAGGAAACTGGGGCAGTATTTAAAAGAATCAGATAATGTTACCGTCCTTGAATATACTGAAGTGAATGAGATCTCTAGCCGTCATGATGGTGTCACTATTATGACAGCTAATGGTAACTATAAAGCCGATAAAATAGCTATTACTTCTAATGCTTTTACTAATAAACTATTACCTCAATCACTGGGAATAAAAATAAATTATATCATTTGGGATATGTGTTTCTCATACTATAAATTAACAGGAGAAATCCCGGAAAGAAACTATCCAATGTTCTTCCAATTTGAGAATCCTAAAAATGGTTACAGTAATCTTTTCTATGGTTTTCCCAGTTATGAATTTGCACGAAAAGGTTTTATCCGGCTTGCCGTAGATTGGGCTTCACATAAATTTTATGATGTGGATGACAGAATTTTTGCACCGAAGGAGTTAGATATTGATATAACTAGAGATTTTGTCATCAATTATATGAGAGGAGTTGATACCACGCCTATTGATATGGCAAGAGCATTACATGCAGATCTCCCTGATAATACAGCAGTATTAGATTTTATGCCTAAGCAATATGATCAATACCAAAATATCATCTTATCATTAGGTGGTTGGACATTTAAATTTGCGCCATTATTTGGAAAAGCATGTGCTGATCTTGCATTGAGTGGAAAAGCGGAGTTCGATAACCATACATTTAGAATAAACAGGAAAAATATTATCCAACCGATTTAAAAACCAGATTTATTTAACTTAAAATCGTAGGTCACAGTATTCGAAGAATAAGATTAAGCCAGCAAAACAATTTTGCTGGCTTTTTGCATTGTGTCAAATTGCACTTCCATTTAGTAGGCTAGCAACAACGCATACCACCCTTACCATCACCGCCATAACGTGCATTCTGGCGTTCACGGAAAAATTCTTCATAAGTCATATAAGGCTGATCAGGATGATTATCCTTCATATGCTGTACATAAGTGTCATAGTCAGGAACTCCCACCAGCATACGAGCAGCTTGCCCTAAATATTTTCCGGCTCGCCCAAGATTACCAAACATAATGTTCTCCAATCGCTGTTCCCAAAAGCTATTTCTTTCCAAAGTTATTCCTTAACCTCATACCTTAAAGAAAGGCCCCACATAATACAAAGGCAATTATGTGGGGATAGCTATTACCAATGCAGTTTTATGTATCTGCTATCGGTTTGAGTATTACATCAGTGCGTAGAAGAAACTTTTACCCCACCTTCTGGAACAGGAACATAAGGTGTTTCTTTATCTGTACGTTCCGGATTTTTGTTCGCTTTTATTGCGGTCTTAATACCATAAATAATGATGCTATAGACCACGATAAGGAACAAAATACTTAAACCCGCGTTGGTATAGTTGTTCACAACAATGTGATTCATGTTACTGATCTGCTGCGCAGTCAATTCTGCCCCACTTTCTGCAATACGCTGTTTATACTCTTTTGCCAGGAAGAAAAAACCTTCCAGTTTGGGGTTATCACTGAATAATTTCAGTCCCAACGCCCAGGTAGTACAAATCAGCAACCAGATCGCAGGCACAACAGTGACCCAAATGTACTTAGTACGTTTCATTTTGATCAGTACAACAGTACCCAAAACCAGTGCAACGGCTGCCAGCATCTGGTTCGAGATCCCAAACAGTGGCCACAGGCTTTTAACACCACCTAATGGATCAACAACGCCTTGATACAACAGATAGCCCCACATACCCACACAGCCCGCTGTACCGATCATCCCCGCAATCAGAGAATCTGTTTTTTTCAGGAACGGTACAAAATTTCCTAATAAATCTTGCAACATAAAGCGGCCAGAACGTGTACCTGCATCCAAAGCGGTCAGAATGAATAGCGCTTCAAACAGAATACCAAAGTGATACCAGAAGCCCATATCTGCAACCGGAACGATCTGATGGAATACATGGGCAATACCCACTGCCAGAGTTGGCGCTCCTCCGGCACGATTCAGGACAGAAGGTTCACCAATCTCTTTTGCTGTTTGCAGAATTTGATCTGGTGAAATAACAAAGCCCCAGGAACTGACTGCTGCTGCGGCTTGTGTGGTCACATCTTTCAACGCAGTCATCATCACTGGAGCTTCCGCAGTTCCCAGATTGTGCAAATCAGGCATAGTAATGCCCAACGCTGCCGGAGGCGTATTCATGGCAAAATAAAGACCTGGTTCGATAATAGATGCCGCAACCAGTGCCATAATAGCAACAAATGATTCCATCAACATCGCACCATAGCCAATAAAACGCGCATCTTTTTCGTTTGCCAGCAATTTAGGTGTTGTACCAGAAGAGATCAGAGCATGGAAACCAGAGACTGCACCACAAGCAATAGTGATAAACAAGAATGGGAATAATGTCCCTTTCCAGACAGGCCCTGTGCCATCGACAAATTGTGTAACGGCTGGCATTTTCAGATCAGGATTGAGGATCACAATACCAATCGCCAAACCAACAATCACACCAATTTTCAGGAAAGTCGCCAGATAATCTCGTGGCGCCAGGATCAGCCAAACGGGTAATAATGCAGAAACAAACGCATACCCAATCAACGCATAAGTAATGGTAGTATCTTTAAAAGTTAAAGCAGGCCCCCAGTAAGGATCAGCCGCGACAACACCACCGAACCAGATTGCCGCGATCAGCATCAAGATCCCAATAACCGAAACTTCTCCCACGCGACCCGGACGGATATATCGCATGTAGATCCCCATGAAAAGCGCAATCGGTACGGTGGAACAAACGGTAAATACTCCCCATGGACTTTCTGCCAATGCTTTCACCACAATGAGTGCCAGGACTGCCAGAATAATGATCATAATCAAGAAGCAACCGAATAGAGCGATTGTACCCGGAACCCGCCCCATCTCTTCTTTAACAATCTCTCCTAATGACGCTCCGTTACGACGAGAAGAGATAAACAACACCACAAAATCCTGTACTGCACCAGCAAGCACAACGCCGGCCAGCAACCACAATGTTCCCGGCAGATAGCCAACTTGCGCAGCCAACACAGGCCCGACTAATGGCCCCGCCCCTGCAATAGCTGCAAAGTGGTGACCAAACAGAACATTTTTGTTGGTAGGAACATAATTCAGGCCATCATTATTAACAACAGCGGGTGTTGCCCGCGTTTCATCCAGCTTCATCACCTTGGTGGCGATGTAAAGGCTGTAATACCGATAGGCAACCAGATAAACTGCTACGGAAGCAACAATTATCCATAAAGCACTAACATGTTCTCCCCGACGCAGTGCAACAACTCCGAGACAACATGCCCCAATCATCCCCAATATTACCCAGGGAATATGTTTTAAAAATTTATTATTGTTCATAAAACACCCTTTTTAAGGTAAGACGAACAGCAAGTTACTCTTTTTAATTCCACTTCAAGAAACCAGTTAGCTGATCACAGAGGAAAGAAACACTACTCGCCACACTGCACTATGATATGAAACTTCCTCCCGCGATATTAGAAGGATCTGAGTCAACGGTGGAATAACACATTAAGCGGTCAGAATCCTTCTATCAGTGGTTCCAGAGCAATTAAAACCTGCCTAATTTTGTGAGTAAGCTCACTGTTCATAAACCTTAATCAATGGCATCATCTTTCAATATATACGTTTATTGATAGCAGCAAGAAATAAAACAAAAAGTATTTTTATTCTTATAAAATGAAGGCATAAAATCCCCATAATTTCACATAATTATAATAAATTGATATTTATTGGTTAATTATGTTGAGATCCATAGAGTATATACAACGCTCAAAAACTTCACGCTCTTCATCCCGTAGAGTCAAGACCTTGAAACCATTATGAGTAACCAAGACAGTATGTTCAAACTGAGCTGATAATCGACGATCTTTTGTGGTCACTGTCCAGCCATCCTTATGTAATTTGATCTCTTTTTTCCCCTGATTAATCATCGGCTCAATTGTAAAAGTCATACCTTCTTCCAATACAACCCCTTCACCAGCTCTGCCATAGTGCAAAACCTGAGGCTCCTCATGCATATTGCTGCCTATCCCATGACCACAATATTCGCGTACGACGCTATAATTATTCGACTCGGCGTGCTGCTGTATCGTCTGCCCGACGTCTCCCAGTGTGATCCCTGGCTTGACGATCTTGATTGCTTTATACAGACACTCCTGCGTCACATCTACCAAGCGCTTGGCATGAGAAGCGACTTCACCGACACAAAATGTGACACTACTATCGCCATAGTATCCATCTTTTTTGACCGTCACATCCACATTGACAATATCACCATTTTTCAGTCTCTTATCAGATGGCCAGCCGTGACAGACAACATGATTAACCGATGTATTAGCAGTATGCGGAAAACCATATTGCCCCAAGCTACCGGGAGTTGCTCCGAGAGTATTAACAATATAGTCATGACAAAATGCATCTATTTCCAAAGTTGTTATTCCCGGAGTGATAATTGGCCGGACAGCTTCAAGCACTTGCCCGGTCAAACGCCCGGCGATTTCCATTCGTTTTATTTCTTCTGCATTTTTTATCAATATTTTATTGCTATTTTTCATTTATTTTCTCTTATTTTTCAGTACGTAGGATTACGCCCTTAATAATGCTCTTGCATCAGTGAATAACTCAAGCTATTTATTAAAATCTGTTCGCATTCTCATTATGTACACTTCATACTGTAATGTAGTTTTCCAATATTCAATATATATACTTCCCTATCAGTATCAATTATCCAAGCAATTAAGGGCGAAAAATGGAAAAGTTTTATCAGTTAAAGATTACACTTACGGAAACAAAACCTGCTATATGGCGTCGTTTCATTGTTCCATCCAATATTTCACTGGATAGATTACATGATGTAATTCAAATCGTTATGGGATGGGAAGATAGCCATTTACATGAGTTTATTTTTGATTCTAAACGCTTCACTGAAATGCCGGAAGAGCCAGGAGAAGGTCTGGAAGAAGGGAAATTCAAACTTGATTCACTTATCAAGCGTAAAGGAAGCAAATTCATTTATCTTTATGACTTTGGTGATGCCTGGGAACATGAAATTTTATTAGAAAACAGTAACTATTCTCCCGAAGAATTACCTATGCCGATCTTCTGCCTTGAAGGTGAACAAGCCTGTCCTCCCGAAGATTGTGGCGGAGTCTACGGCTATGTAGATCTGATTAATATTCTTAAAGATCCTACTCACGATGAGTATCAGGAAATGTTTGAATGGGTTAATGGTAATACTGAAATTTCCCCGGATAATGTTTTTTCTCCTGAAAAATGTGTTCCCGAAGAAATAAACAATATGCTGGCTTTATATTACCGCTGGTCGCGTGATCGTTATGTGCCACTGTTTAAATAAATAAGTTAGTCATATAACTTAATTACTGGCTTTTGCTATTTTATCTCAGAAATAAAATAGCAAAAGTATTTTCTGCGAAGTCGCATTCAATTAATTTTCCCGATAAATTCCAGCATCACAGCAACGCAATTTTCCCGGTCTGTCAACTGATCCCCCATTAATAAAGAGTGGTCTGCTAAGCTATAAATGAGGGTAGTCCATATACCGCAACGTTATATAAGGGATAACTATGAGCACATCAGAATATCGTGGTGGATGTTTATGCAGCAATATCAGATTTATTGCTACAGGGGTTCCAGTCAATCCTCATACCTGTTCATGTACTATGTGCCAAAAACACTCTGGGGCATTGACGCTCTGTTGGGTAGAGTTTCCCAAAAATTCTATTCAATGGATTGGTAAAGGTGGTTTTCCATCCCTGTATCGATCTTCAGATTATTCCAGCCGTGCATTTTGCAGTCAAATTTGCAAAAACAGTAGGAGTATAGCGGTATACATAGCAAAATGATTTAAATCGAGCGGCTTCGCAATCCTGTTTAATAGTCAGAAAATTTGATACATTCCCGATTACAATCTTGATACCCTACCCTACAACTCTTGCTCTTTCTGTAAGCAATCGAATCCACAGATGAATCACACAGATTATCAGTGATAAGATAGTGTTTTCGCCCAGCATGAGGTTCATTAACGTTCTATCCTTAGCTGATTATATTTAGGTTTTGTCATTTCGATGGGTTGACTGAGTGTCGATAGCCCAACCGAGTCAACAGGAATAAAAAATTGAATCAAATCAATATGAAAGAATCTCCAGCAAAGGATATAGATAGCCATACCCCGATGATGCAGCAGTACCTGCGACTGAAAGCGCAACACCCGGACATTCTGCTACTTTACCGCATGGGGGACTTTTATGAGTTGTTCTATGACGATGCCAAAAAGGCAGCAAAGTTACTGGATATTTCGCTGACTAAACGTGGGCAATCCGCAGGCCAGCCAATTCCAATGGCAGGCGTTCCTTATCATGCAATCGAAAACTATCTAGCAAAACTGGTCCAACTCGGTGAATCTGCGGCAATATGTGAGCAGGTTGGTGATCCTGCTAACAGTAAAGGCCCTGTAGAACGTAAAGTTGTACGTATCGTAACGCCGGGTACTGTCACTGACGAAGCATTGCTGCAAGAACGTCAGGATAATCTTCTGGCGGCTATCTGGCATGACAGCCAGGGGTTCGGTTATGCTACTTTGGATATCACTTCTGGCCGCTTCCGTGTTTCTGAAATAGCTGATGAGGATACCATCTCAGCAGAGCTTCAACGTACTCGCCCGGCAGAATTACTCTACCCTGAAACTTTCAGTCATATGGCGCTGATTGAACGCTGCCACGGTCTGCGTCGCCGCCCAATGTGGGAATTTGAACTGGATACGGCAAGGCAGCAATTGAACTTACAATTTGGTACTCGTGACCTGATAGGTTTTGGTGTGGAAAAAGCCACGCTGGCGCTGCAGGCTGCGGGTTGTCTGCTGCAATATGTCAAAGATACTCAGCGTACTGCTCTACCCCATATCCGCAATATTACGATGGAATGTCAGCAAAAAACCGTCATTATGGATGCTGCAACCCGCCGTAATCTCGAATTGACCCAAAATCTGTCGGGAAGCACTGAAAATACGCTGGCTTCTGTACTGGACCAGTGTGTAACGCCAATGGGCAGCCGCATGTTGAAACGTTGGCTACATACTCCGATCCGTGACAAAAATATACTGGAAAACCGCCAGCAGGCGATTTCTGCACTCCAGGAAATCGGCTTTGAGCTACAACCGTTTTTACGTCAGATTGGTGACTTAGAACGTGTACTTGCCCGCCTCGCTCTTCGTTCCGCTCGTCCCCGTGATCTGGCAAGAATGCGTCATGCATTCCAGCAATTACCTGATATTCACCAGATTATGTCCTCCTCTGATTCGCCTTATATCCAAGTATTACAACAGCGTATCGGTCATTTCGATAAGTTACAGACACTGTTGGAAAAAGCGATTGTCGAAACACCTCCGGTTCTGGTACGCGATGGTGGCGTGATTGCAACCGGCTATAATGCTGAGTTAGACGAATGGCGGGCATTGGCTGATGGGGCCAGTGATTATCTTGACAGACTGGAAATCCGCGAACGCGAAAAGCTTGGTATTGATACCTTGAAAGTCGGCTTCAATGCCGTACATGGTTACTATATTCAGGTCAGCCGTGGACAAAGCCATCTCGTACCGATTCATTATGTACGCCGCCAAACCCTAAAAAATGCAGAACGTTACATTATTCCTGAACTAAAAGAATATGAAGATAAGGTTCTGACTTCCAAAGGTAAAGCGCTCGCTATCGAAAAAGCATTGTATGAAGAACTGTTCGATTTATTGCTCCCTCATCTGGCTGCATTGCAAACCAGTGCGGAAGCCCTTTCAGAATTAGATGTTCTGGCAAACCTGTCTGAACGTGCTGAAACATTGAACTATACCTGCCCGACCCTGACTGATAAAGCGGGGATACAAATCACAGGCGGTCGTCATCCGGTTGTCGAGCAGGTGCTCAGTGAACCTTTTATTGCAAACCCATTAACGCTTTCATCGCAACGTCGCCTGTTAATCATCACAGGGCCGAATATGGGGGGTAAAAGTACTTATATGCGTCAGACAGCCTTAATTACGTTATTGGCGTATATCGGCAGTTTTGTTCCTGCTGAAAAAGCCGTAATTGGGCCTGTAGACCGTATTTTCACCCGGGTAGGGGCTTCCGATGATCTGGCTTCAGGGCGTTCAACCTTCATGGTGGAAATGACCGAAACCGCCAATATTCTGCATAACGCAACAGAGCATAGTCTGGTTCTGATGGATGAGATCGGGCGTGGTACATCAACTTACGATGGTCTATCCCTCGCCTGGGCCTGCGCTGAAAATCTGGCTAACCGCATCAAAGCAATGACGCTGTTTGCTACCCACTATTTTGAATTAACAAAACTGCCTGAAAAGCTCGAAGGTGTGGTTAATATCCATCTGGATGCTGTTGAACATGGCGATACCATTGCTTTTATGCACAATGTTCAAGAGGGTGCTGCCAGCAAAAGTTACGGGTTGGCTGTTGCTTCACTGGCAGGAGTCCCCCGCGATGTTATCAAACGAGCACGCCAAAAATTAAAAGAACTGGAGTCGCTTTCCAATAACGCAACAATGGGTTATGTCGATACCCCCCAATTGACGCTACTGACAGAAGAAACGTCTCCAGCGGTTGAAGCATTGGAAAATCTGAATCCAGATTCCTTGACACCACGTCAAGCATTGGATTGGATTTATCGTTTGAAAGACATGGTGTAACAAGGATATTGCATAAAAATGACATGGTGTAAAATGACGGGTTTACAAATGAAACATGATATCAACCTGTTAGAGCCAATTTATCAATTTTTACAGTGTGAGACACCGGATCAATGGGTAGAAAAAGCACGACAACCGGAAAATCTTCCGGTTTTACTGCGTGATCACCTTCTATGTGAATTAAAAGCAGCCCAAAGCGCAATGTTCCTGATCCGCAAATACGCTGTAGATCCTGCAAGTGCTGACACTTTGCTGGCATGGTTTAAACCCTATGAGGATTTCGCCTATAAAAAAATGGGCGATATTCATTCATTGAAAGGCAAAAGTCAGGTTACCAAGCAAATTACAGCACGAGAAAAATCCCCCTATGGGCAAACGCTGATTGATAAAATGGTGTTATTGATTAAAGAAGAGCTACACCACTTTTATCAAGTGCTGGAAATTATGGATGCCAGAGGAATCAACTATGACAGCATCAGCGCCAGTCGTTATGCCAAGTCATTATTTCAGCATATCACGAACCATGAACCTTACACGTTGGTAGATAAGTTGATTATTGGAGCATATATCGAAGCTCGCTCTTGCGAGCGTTTCGCAAAACTGGCTCCTCATTTGGATGAAGAGTTGGGTAAATTTTATATTTCCCTGCTGCGTTCAGAAGCACGCCATTATCAGGATTATTTAATGCTGGCTCAATCTATTTCTAAAGAAGATATTACCGAAAGAGTGAAATATTTCGGTCAAATTGAAGCTGAACTTATTCAGTCACCAGATCCTGATTTCAAATTCCATAGTGGAATACCTATAAATAGTTATATTAATAGTAAGTAGTGACTAAGTAGTGATTTCGCCAGAAATTATGATGTTCCAATAAATTAACCAAATAATAAATAAAAAGGTGAGCTAATCAGTCCACCTTTTTATTCAATTATCTCTTTATCTTTCAAGTTACAGCTTTTTCAACCATATCTTGAATGCTATTAGGCATAAAAATTAAGTACGAAATAATGATTCAATGTTCAAGCCCTGGGTGTGCAGAATATCTCTGAGACGACGCAACCCTTCCACCTGAATCTGACGGACTCTTTCCCTGGTTAACCCAATTTCTCGCCCGACATCTTCCAATGTTTCCGCTTCGTATCCAAGTAAACCAAAACGGCGAGCCAGAACTTCACGTTGTTTTGCATTCAATTCAAACAACCATTTGACAATACTTTGTTTCATATCATCATCCTGAATAGTTGTTTCTGGCCCTGAATCATTCTCATCAGATAAAATATCCAATAACGCTTTATCTGAATCCCCACTCATTGGCGTATCAACGGAAGTAATACGTTCATTAAGCCGCATCATACGACTTACATCATCAACTGGTTTATCCAGTTTTTCCGCTATTTCTTCAATACTTGGCTCATGATCCAATTTATGAGCCAACTCTCTGGCAGTACGTAAATAAACATTTAGCTCTTTAACGATATGAATAGGCAAACGAATCGTACGAGTTTGATTCATAATAGCCCGTTCAATTGTCTGACGGATCCACCAAGTTGCATAAGTGGAAAAACGAAAACCTCTTTCAGGATCGAATTTTTCTACTGCTCGAATAAGACCAAGATTACCTTCTTCAATCAAATCCAAAAGTGCCAACCCCCGGTTGCTATATCTGCGGGAGATCTTAACTACCAACCGCAAATTACTTTCAATCATGCGCTGGCGTGCAGCAATATCTCCCCGCAATGCGCGTCTGGCGAAAAGAACTTCTTCCTCTGCTGTCAACAAAGGAGAAAAACCAATCTCTCCGAGATAAAGCTGTGTTGCATCAAGAACTCGCTGGTTTACTCCTTGCAACAAATCCAAATCTTCATCAAGACTAGTTAAATCATCCTCGTCTTTCAGCAACGCTTCATCAAAGTCACCGGCTTCCATGCCACTTTCGTCTAAATCCGCCTCTTCATACAACTCATTAACTTTAAGCGTACCTTGGCTCATCAGTTGCTCCTACCCATGATAATGCGGACAGGAGTTCAGGTTCCTGCCCCGGTTTATCGCTGCGGAAGATAACGCAGCGGGTTTACGGATTTTTCCCTGTATCTAATCTCAAAATGCAATCTTACTGAACTGGTTCCGGTGCTACCCATAGTGGCGATTTTTTGCCCTGCCTGTACTTCCTGCTGATCCCGCACCAACATAGCATCGTTGTGAGCATAGGCACTCAGGTAGTCATCATCATGTTTTATTATTATTAGATTTCCATATCCGCGTAATGCGTTTCCGGTGTAAACAACTTTCCCATTAGCGGCCGCAAAAACGGGTTGACCACGACTCCCCGCAATGTCAATGCCTTTATTCCCACCTCGAGAATCTGAGAAACCTTCAAGAATCTTTCCTTCCGCAGGCCATTTCCAATTATTGATCGCCTTACTCGCATTTAAACCTGTCTCTGGTGATGCTTTAGAGGCGGCATCGTCGCTATCAGAAACTGTCACTCTTGGCAACATCTTTCTAGGATTCTGCCTATCAATATTTGCAGGATACGCATTACCTTTTTGAAAATCAACCTGCTCAATTTTAGATTGAGTACTATTTGATGCTATTAATACACCATTCTTGGAGTTTGCATTGCCAATTCTCAGGACTTGACCAACATTTAAGCTATAAGGTTCTGAAATACCATTTATGTGAGATATATCACGAAAATCCTTACCAGTAATCCACGCAATGTAAAATAAAGTGTCTCCATGTTTAACTGTGTAAGTATTGCCGTTATAGCTGCCTTTAGGAATGTTCCCATAATTGCGGTCATAGACGATCCCCTCTTGCTGAGCAGGCTTATTACCAGCATGATTCACTGGATATCGATTATCTGAAGCACGATGTTCTATTGGCCGATTTGTAGAAATGACAGGGGGAGAAGATGACATAGGTATCGAAACCGATGGGCTCCGGGAGGATATTATTCCGTTTTTTTCCTGATTATCCACACTCACTATTGGTGCAGGACGGCTCGTTGTATTACTACAACCTGTCAGAATTATTCCCATAATAACGCAGGTTATTATCCACTGTATTTTTTTCATTAAGTTTCCTACTTTCATACCTTATTCCCCCATAAAGGCAAATATAAGTGATAAGCATGATGATTTATAAAGAAATTTAGATGTACAAAAATATTTAAAGCAAAATACTTTTTTTATCTCAAAAAATGACGGCTAATTTAAAAATAGCGGCAAAAAAATATAAATCAGCAGATTATGCCAGTTCGCCTTGGATCAGGGGTACGAAACGAACAGATTCGATGACTTCACTATGAAAATCGTTCCCATAACGACGTACCACCTTTAGCGACTGAGAACGCTCACCAACTGGCAATACCATCACGCCGCCATCTGCTAGCTGATGTAATAGTGCCTGTGGTATTTCTGGAGGTGCTGCTGTGACGATAATGGCATGAAATGGCCCTTTTGACGGCCAACCATTCCAGCCATCCCCATGGCGGGTTGAGATATTATGCAAATCGAGCTGTTTTAGCCTGCGCTTAGCCTGCCACTGTAACCCCTTAATACGTTCTACGGAGAAAACATGTCTGGCTAAATGGGCAAGTATAGCTGTCTGATAGCCAGATCCCGTTCCAATCTCCAACACATTAGATTCAGGGGTCAAATTCAGTAGCTCAGTCATACGAGCAACAATATACGGCTGAGATATAGTCTGCCCAGATCCAATGGGCAATGCTGTGTTTTCATATGCCTTATGCGCCAAGGCTTCATCAACAAAGCATTCCCTGGGAACTCTCGATATCACATCCAGCAGATGTTCGTTCTGTATTCCCTGCTGGCGCAATTGTGTCAGCAAATTTTTCATTAACCGACTTAACATTCTCCCATTTCCCCGACTTTCAACAACCAATCAGCGACCAATTCTTGTGCTTTATAGGCTGTCAAATCTACCTGCAAAGGAGTAATGGAGACAAACCCTTCTTCTACCGCAGCAAAATCTGTTTCCGGACCAGCATCACGCTTTTCTCCCGGAGGCCCTATCCAATAAAGCATATCGCCCTTGGGATCTTCCAGAGAATAAACTTCTTCAGCCGCACTTCGACAACCACATCGTGTTACCTTAAACCCTTTGATTTGCTCAATAGGTCTATCAGGCACATTGATGTTCAGAATATTTCCGGCTCTCAATGGGAATTTTTGTAACAGATTCAATAAATGTACAGTAACTTCTGCTGCTGTTTCATAATGTTTGTCACCATCAAGTGATACGGCAAGGGCGGGTAACCCTAAATGACGCCCTTCCATTGCAGCAGCAACTGTACCGGAATAAATTACATCATCACCTAAATTGGGACCACAGTTAATCCCTGAAACCACAATATCCGGGCGAGGGCGAACTAACTTATTGACCCCCAAGTAAACACAGTCTGTCGGTGTTCCTTCCCTAACCGCAACATCACCATTATTCAATACGCTGATACGCAAAGGACGATCCAACGTTAAAGCATTCGACGCACCGCTACGGTTACGATCAGGTGCAATAACCTGCACATGATATTGTTCCCGTAATTTAGCCGCTAAAGTTTGAATACCCGGCGCAGTGACACCATCATCATTACTTAGCAATATCCGCAGCATTAAAATATCTCATTGATTTTACTTATTAAAACATAGAATGATACTGTAATTTTCCCTATCCATTGTCCTATTTTTATGGTGTAACTTACGCCCGGACAAGATCAGGATTATCAGAAAATCGTTTGATCTTAGCATGAGGCAACCCGTTTTGTAGAGCGCTTTGCATTCAGCCTTTAAATAAGAAAATACTTACCACGAAACTTATCCATCAATATAGTGAACAAAGAGTCCGTAGCAAAAATAAAAGAAAGTGTATTTACATTCACTACTTGGGAAGAAAATAAAATTCCAGTCATACCGCTAACCCTATGACTGGAAATAAGTGAAAGGAATCAGAAATAAAAAATCACTACTCAGCAATATCAGTAGTGTTATTTTTATCCTGATTAATCAATTCCCTGACAACACTGGTTGCAAAGCTACCTGATGGCAAAGAAAAATGAAGAGTGACAGTTTGGTCATCCTGCCATTCCCAACGCAAATTAAGTGGTTTCACCAACATCGACCGGCGAGCGCTTTCTACACGTTCACGTTTAACCAATGCCCACAATGATCCGTAATCTTGTAAGCATTGCTGTTCAAAATCCAGAACCTGATGCTGTGTCCCCAATGCCTTGTCTCCCGGCAACGGAGCGGTAATCTGTAACTCACCATCGATAACCCGCTGCTGTAGCACAGCCAGTTCAGATTCGTCAGCCACAAACCAACTACCACGCCCTGTTAACTGTAATGCGTCACCATTTTGTACCTGCTGATGCTCACCCTGTGCAATACGTATACTGGTAATGGTATTAAACATAGCACTGCGACAAGCAGAAAGGTAAAAGCTACGACGATTGCGTTCTTTAACCTGTATTTCATTTTCTGCCCAACGCTGTGCCTGAACCAGATTCTGCCCATCACGCCCGAAACGCTGTTCGCCAAAATAATTAGGAACACCTGTCTGAGCAACCAGTTGCAAGCGTTTTTCCACTGATTGCCGATCAGAAACTTCCCTTAAAATCAGTGTAAAATCGTTACCTTTCAATGCACCAATGCGTAGTTTGCGTTTCTGGCGAGCGGTGTCCAGTATTTCACACCCTTCAAGCTGGAATGTGGTTAAATCGGGATCTTGTTTTCCCGGCAGATGCAAACAGAACCACTGTTCAGTCACTGCATTACGATCTTTTAAGCCCGCATAGCTGACAGAGCGTGCTGATATTTTGGCAAAACGAGCAAGATGATCAGCAACAAACTGAGTGTTACATCCTGTCTTACGGATATGTACCATTAAATGTTCGCCTTCTCCATCAGGAGAAAAACCTAAATCTTCACGAACAATAAAATCTTCTGGTGCTGCTTTAACAACTCCGGTTGCCTCCGGGCGATCATAAAGCCAATGTAATTCACGCAATACCATGCTTATTCCTTCACCAGCAAAGCCACTGCTTCACAGGCAATACCTTCTTTACGCCCAACAAATCCCAGTTTTTCAGTGGTTGTCGCTTTAACGTTAATGTCATCCATATGACACTCAAGATCTTCGGCCAGATTAACCCGCATTTGGGGAATATGAGGCAACATCTTAGGTGCTTGGGCGATAATTGTGATATCAAGATTACCAATCCGATAACCTTTTTCACGGATACGCCGATAGGCTTCTTTCAACAATTCACGACTATCTGCACCTTTAAAGGCCGGATCAGTATCTGGAAACAATTTCCCGATATCTCCTAAAGCCGCAGCCCCCAACAGAGCATCTGTTGCAGCATGTAAGGCAACATCACCATCTGAATGTGCAATCAATCCCTGCTCATAAGGAATACGGACGCCGCCAACGATCAATGGCCCTTCTCCGCCAAATTTATGTACATCAAAACCGTGACCAATTCTCATACGCTATGTTCCTTTGATTTTCGGGATAGATAAAACTCAGCCAATGCCAGATCTTCAGGTTCGGTCACTTTAATATTGTCCGCTCTTCCTTTGATCAGGACTGGACGATGGCCGCAATATTCCAATGCTGAAGACTCATCCGTAATGCAGGCTTGCTCTGAAAGCGCTTTAATCAAGCAATCACGCAATAGCTGTAAAGGAAATAATTGCGGAGTTAACGCGTGCCAAAGGCCATTACGATCAACGGTATGATCAACAAGCAATGGATTTACCGCAGATATTTTTTCCACCGGCGAAACCAGCATACGTTTCATTGTGTCCCTGACGGGAGCTGCCAGTAATCCACCACAAAGTGAGCCACCATAAAACGATCCACCATAAAACAAGCCGTCACACACGGCAGGAAAGCTCTCGTTTTTATCGACCAATTGCAGTAAGTTATCAAGGTCATCCCGATGTAAACAAGGACGAGCTGCATCATGGACTAAAACCCAAGTTGAGCGTTCCGGTGAAAATTCTGACAAATAATTCAGTCCCGCCAGCACAGAATCAGCTCGCTCATCACCACCAATAATGGTTGTGATACGCGGATCAGAGGCAATAACCAATTGGTTAAATTGCGTGTCAGCAGGATTCAGCACAATAATAATTTGCTGTATACGGGAATGTTCAAGCAATACAGACAACGTGTGCTCAATAATGGTTTTTCCCGCAACATTAAGATATTGCTTCGGGCATTCTGATTTCATCCGGCTGCCAATACCAGCAGCCGGGATCAAGGCAACTATTTCAGTCATAAAGTTAAATCAATCATAACAATATCTGCGAGATAATGAAGAATGGGTACTTTATTTGAGTTATTGTTCACTATTCTGTTCCAAGACATTTTGCCCCAATGTATTTTGTCCTAAAGCATTTTGTCCTAAGGTATTGCGATTCACAGATTGTTGTGAATTTTGTTTCGCTGTATCGGGCACCATGCGATAAAAAGATTCGCCCGGCTTAATCATGCCTAATTCATTGCGGGCACGTTCTTCAATTGCTTGTTGACCGCTTTTCAGATCTTTAATTTCAGCAAATAACTGGTCATTACGTGACTTAAGGAAAAGGTTGTCTTTCTCTTGTTTTTCAACCTCATCTTTAATTCGCACATAATCGTGGATACCATTCTTGCCGAACCACAGCGAATACTGTAACCAGCCAAGTAAAACCAGTAATAGTAGCGTTAGTTTACCCATTTCCGCCCCCAGAAAAACCCGCTAATCATCCCATAACTCAAAGAATGACGCCACTATCACAAACTGGCTTCTGAAATGTGATCACAAGACATAATGGAAAAGTATTAATTGAAATGAGTGTAGAAACACATCACCTCGCCTGCAATAATGTGTGTCTACTCTGTTTGGAGAATGGGAAATTTAAATGAGAGATCAAATTGTCACAATATAGCGATCATTGAGTGCAAGAAGCAGTTTTTCCATTAATAATTCAATACCTTGCGAACCATCCAAATAGATATCAGGCTGTTCTGGTGCTTCATAAGTCGCATTAATTCCGGTGAAATTCGGAATTTCCCCGGCTCGTGCTTTTTTATATAAACCTTTCGGATCACGGGATTCACAAATCGCCAGAGGTGTATCTACAAATACTTCAATAAATTGACCAGACTCCATTGATTGGCGTATTTTTTGTCGCTCAGCCCGGCCAGGAGAAATAAATGCCGTCAATACCACCAGCCCGGCATCAACCATTAATTTCGCAACTTCTCCCACACGCCGGATATTCTCCTGTCTATCAGCCTCAGAAAACCCCAGATCACGGCACAAACCGTGACGCACATTATCGCCATCCAACAAATAGGTTTTTATTCCCTGTGAGAATAGAACCTGCTCCAACATTCCCGCCAGCGTGGATTTCCCTGAACCTGATAACCCGGTAAACCAAATAACCAAAGCAGGATGTCCATTAGCGGCTTCCCGCTGTTTTCTGTTTACATCATGTGAGTGCCAGACAATATTATTAGGAACAATATCGGAAAAGGTATCTGTATTTTCGACCTGAGCCACTTATTTCCCTCCCAATAAATCACGAGCTCCCCAGTGTGGGAAATGGCGGCGTACTAAGCGATTGAATTCCAGTTCAAACTCACTGTACTCTTTCGGCTCTTGATAGACATCGGTCTGAACTTCACGTACCAATCCAGCGCCAACAGTCACATTAGTCAAACGGTCAATCAGAATGATACCGCCGGTATCCGCATTTTGCTGGTAACTGTCGAGAAGCAATGGCTCATCAAATGAAAACTCCACCAGCCCAATGGCATTCAGCGGCAACTCAACCGCAACTTTTTGTGTCAGATTATTGATATCTACCTGATATTGCACATTATCAATTTTGGCACGACTCTTTTTACCAGTCACCTTGATATCCAGACTTTGTCCCTGAATCAGCGGCTTTTCTGACATCCAGACAACATCCACCAGCGCATGATGAGCGACAATTATTTGATCTTCAACCGCAACCAAAAGGTCACCCCGGCTGATATCTATTTCATCTTTCAGCACGATGGTGATAGCCTCACCCGGCACAGCAAAAGGTAAATCACCGTCGAAAGTGACGATCCGCTCAACCGTTGAAATTCTGCCTGATGGCATTACTTTGATTTTCTGCCCCTGACGTAAAATTCCCGATGACAACGTACCGCTGTAACCGCGAAAATCCAGATCAGGGCGATTGACATATTGCACCGGAAAACGCAGTGACTGCTTCGCAACATCTTTATGTATATCAACCGATTCAAGGATATTCAGCAACGTTTCTCCGGTATACCACGGCATATTTTCACTGCTGCTGACAATATTGTCCCCTTCCAGCGCAGATATGGGGACAAAATAAATATGCAAATCGGCAGGTAATTGCTCAGTGAAATGTAAATAATCCTGTTTGATCTGAGCGAAAATCTCTTGTCTATACTCCACCAGATCCATTTTATTCACGCCCACCACCAGATGGCGAATACCCAACAGCGTACTGATAAAACTATGGCGGCGAGTCTGTTCCTGTACTCCTTTTCGCGCATCTATCAGTAAAATCGAAAGATCACAGGTTGACGCTCCTGTTGCCATATTACGGGTATATTGCTCATGCCCCGGTGTATCCGCGATGATAAATTTACGTTTTTCAGTGGAAAAATAACGATATGCGACATCTATGGTAATCCCTTGTTCCCGTTCAGCCGCAAGGCCATCCACTAAAAGCGCCAGATCTAACTTCTCCCCCTGTGTCCCCAACCGTTTACTGTCACTTTGCAAAGTCGCAAGCTGATCTTCATAGATCTGGCGAGTATCGTGCAGCAGACGACCAATCAGGGTACTTTTACCATCATCTACACTGCCACAGGTTAAAAAACGCAATAATCCCTTTTCCTGCTGTGATTTCAAATAGGACTCAACACCACCCTGCTGTTTGATTTGATTGACGATGGATTCATTATGTGCAAGTGTCGGCATATTCTTCTCTCCTCAAAAAATAACGCTATGCCTTTAAAAATAACCCTGGCGTTTTTTTAGCTCCATTGAACCAGATTGATCACCGTCAATAAGTCGGCCTTGCCGCTCACTGGTTGTTGATATCAACATTTCTTCGATAATTTCCGGCAATGTTTCCGCTTCCGATTCCACAGCACCAGTCAAAGGCCAACATCCCAACGTCCTGAAGCGAACTTTGTGCTGACTAATAACTTCACCTGATTTCAAATCGATACGATCATCATCAACCATAATCAATGTGCCATCGCGCTGAACAATCGGACGAGGTTTAGCAAAATAGAGAGGAACAATATCTATCTGTTCTAAATAGATGTATTGCCAGATATCCAACTCCGTCCAGTTAGATAACGGGAATACACGGATACTTTCACCTTTATTAATCTGGCCGTTATAGTTACGCCAAAGTTCCGGGCGCTGATTTTTGGGATCCCAACGATGGGAACGATCACGGAAAGAATAGATACGCTCTTTGGCACGGGATTTCTCTTCGTCACGCCTTGCACCGCCAAAAGCGGCGTCAAATCCATATTTGTCCAGAGCCTGCTTCAATCCTTCCGTTTTCATAATGTCTGTATGTTTTGCACTACCATGAATAAAAGGATTAATTCCCAGTTCTTCACCTTGCGGGTTACGATAGACCAGCAATTCAAAGCC
This sequence comes from Xenorhabdus sp. NBAII XenSa04, assembly GCF_963866145.1. Classification (NCBI taxonomy): domain Bacteria; kingdom Pseudomonadati; phylum Pseudomonadota; class Gammaproteobacteria; order Enterobacterales; family Morganellaceae; genus Xenorhabdus; species Xenorhabdus sp. NBAII XenSa04. The sequence goes on along the minus strand of NZ_CAWMEB010000432.1, from coordinate 2,488 downwards.
ATATTTTTCTGCTGTCTGATCGCGAAATTCATACATTTCCCGGAACTTCCAGCCTGTATCGACATGCAGCAACGGAAAAGGCAGTTTTCCCGGATAAAATGCTTTACGTGCGAGATGCAGCATCACCGAAGAATCTTTACCAATGGAATAAAGCATTACCGGATTAGCAAATTCAGCAGCGACTTCGCGGATAATATGGATACTTTCGGCTTCAAGTTGCTGCAAATGAGTCAGTCTTTTTTCTTCCATTGATAGTTCCTTATTCTAAGTCAACAACAGCGGGACGATTTACCGGAACAATAGATTGTTCTGGATCTAATAACTTTTTCTGATCTACGGCCTGTTGAGTGAACCATGCTAACTGATGGTGAAGTTGAGCCACCTCTCCTACTACCAGCAATGCTGGTGATGGAGCATCCTGAGCCAATCGTTCCAATTCGGAAAGCGTTCCGGTTAACACTTGTTGTTCGGAACGCGTTCCGCAACCAATCACGGCAACGGGTGTATTGGCATCCCGCCCGTGTGAAATCAGTTTTTGGCTGATCAGAGCTGACTTTATAACTCCCATATAAATCGCCAGTGTTTGATTGCCTCGTGCCAATGCGAACCAGTCCAGTTCATTACCATTTTCACGGCAATGCCCGGTAATAAAAGTGACGCTTTGGGAATGTTCCCTGTGTGTCAGGGGAATACCCGCATAAGCAGAAGCACCGACGGCAGCAGTAATACCAGGCACTACCTGAAAAGGAATACCTGCGGATATGGCAACCTGTAATTCCTCTCCACCACGGCCAAAAATAAAGGGATCGCCCCCTTTCAGGCGAACCACTTTTTTCCCCTGCTGTGCCAGTTTGACGATCAACGCATTGGTCTCTTCCTGTGCAACTGAATGGCATCCTGCTCTTTTGCCTACACAGATTTTATCGGCATCACGGCGAACTAATTCGAGTATTTCAGCGCTGACCAGATGATCATAAAGTACCACGTCTGCTTGCTGGATCACTTGCAGCCCTTTTAAAGTCAACAAACCCGGATCACCGGGGCCTGCTCCGACTAACACCAGTTCTCCCCGCTTACTGGTTTGTTTCAGTTGTTCATCGCGCAGTTGTTGATCTAACTGCTCTTCTGCCTGTTGTAACTGCCCATTAGCAACTAATGTGGCAAAACGTCCGTTAAATGCTTTTTCCCAGAAATAACGACGCTGGCGCAAGGAAGTCAGGCTCTGTTTCACCTGATTACGCCAACGCCCTGCAATTTCTGCCATCGTGCCGAGATGAAAAGGCAACAAGGATTCCAATTTTTCCCGCAGTAATCGTGTTAATACAGGTGATTTTCCAGCGGATGAAACAGCTACCATAACCGGAGAGCGATCAATAATTGAAGGAAAAATAGCAGAGCAAAGTGACTGATCATCTACCACATTAACCAAAATAGCGCGGCGATTAGCTTCTGCAAAAACATATTGGTTTGAACTGTGGTCATCAGTTGCTGCAATCACCAAAAATACGCCATTAAGATAGTCCGTGTGAAAAGCTCCCTGTAACCACTCAAGCTCCCCTTTTTGATGACGTTGTTGCAATTCAGGATGTAATTCAGGAGCAACAATGGTTAACACAGCCCCCGCACGCAATAGCAATCCAGCCTTACGAGAAGCGACTTCTCCGCCGCCTATCAGCAAAACAGCACGCGATTTCAGTTCAACAAATAAGGGTAAATAATCCACAATGACATGCCATCCAATGTTCAGTGTTTAATTTCGTAATAATTATCTAAGAAATGAATATATGAAGCTGTGAGGAGGTTATGAAATGACAAAAAGTAATTATTAGTTCCTGAATCGTATAAGGTCAGTTTTTTAATGGGTTATAAAATTGCAACATGCAAAATATTCAGGGAAAATCACTGTTCTTTTATTGTTCATCCCTCGTTTCTGAATGGGTTTACTTTGTGATAAGAATCACATTTTAGGTTATTTTTAACTTCTAAGATCTTTGGAAAAAGTTTTTATTTTTAAAAGCGGAATGATAAAAATGGAGTTTATCATCATATCTTACATCTGTTTCTCCAATTTATTTAGATGATCCTGCCAGGCGACAGATAAAACACAGCCTTAGTTTAATCATTTTTATTTATTATTTTTTATTTTGCCCCAAGCAAGATCGTTTAGCATTCCTTCTTCGTGTATTCACATAACACACGTAAATAACACATATAATGAGCTACGCCCTGTTGAATTAAGAAGCGCAGCCAAGATAAATCAGAAATACTCGTAATATCACCTCACCCTTCGTGCAATCCACATTCACGCTTCAAGCCAAAAAAGCGGGTTTGTTCTTCGCTCATACCCGGTTCCCATTTTTGTGTTGTATGGATATCCCCCACAGAGAGATAGCCTTCTTCCCACAGTGGATGGTATTCAAGACCATGTTGGGTCAGGTATTGATGTATACGGCGGTTATCCCAATCAATAATCGGCAGTATTTTGAAT
>NZ_CAWMEB010000431.1:0-39372 GCF_963866145.1 Xenorhabdus sp. NBAII XenSa04 | reverse complement strand
CCTTACCCGCAGGACAAAACTCTGCAACAACTGTTTGAAGCTCAGGTGGAAAGAACACCGGATAATATCGCGCTGGTGTTTGAAAGCGAAACATTGACCTACCGTCAGCTTAACGAACGGGCCAATCAACTGGCTCATCATCTGATTGCATTAGGCATTCGCCCGGATGACAGAGTGGCAGTTTATGCCGAGCGCAGTTTCTATTTGGTGGTAGGATTGTTAGCTATACTCAAGGCTGGCGGTGCTTATGTGCCGCTTGATCCGGCGCAACCAAGTGAGCGGTTGGTCTATATGCTTAAAGACTCCGCCCCCGTCGCATTGCTGACCCAAACAGCATTGTTTGATGCCCTGGCCAGCACCTTATCAGTAAATTCATTACCGATCATCACGCTCGACAATCAGGGATCGTTAATAACAACCCTGCCGGATCACAATCCGCATGTATCAGAGCTGACTACCACTCATCTGGCTTATGTTATCTATACTTCTGGCTCAACAGGTCAGCCCAAAGGCGTGATGAGCAGTCATCAAGCCCTGTGTAACCGGTTATTGTGGTTTGTTCGTGATATTGCGACATCGCCGCCGGTAGCCGCACTGAAAACCAGTATCAGCTTTGTCGATTCAATCACCGAAACACTGGGTACGTTGCTGGCTGGAGGCAAACTGGTGGTGTTCAACAATCATGATGTGAAAGATCCTATCCGTTTCAGTCAAGGTTTGCGCCGTTTCGGGGTCAACTATCTGGTGGTTGTTCCTTCACTGCTCAAACTGTTGCTACAAAATCGTGATGACAGTGATTGCCTGAAACCCATTCGCCTATTAATTTGCAGCGGTGAACGACTCGCGCCTGAACTGGCACAACAGGTTGTGACACATTATCCTCAGCTTCGGTTGCTTAATTTTTATGGTTCTTCCGAAATCAACGGCGATGCCACATGGTATGAATACCATGCTGCTGAGGGGATACCGGAAGTCTCCGTGATCGGCAAACCAATCGCCAATATCCAAAGCTATATCCTTGACGGCTCTGGCCAACCCGTTCCCATCGGGGTCACGGGTGAAATTTATATTGCCGGCCGAGGTGTTGCCCGTGGCTATCTGAATCGCCCGGAATTGACGGCCGAACGTTTCCTTATCGATCCATTCTCCCCGCAACCCAATACACGTATGTTCAAGACAGGTGATCTCGGTCGCTGGCTGCCTGATGGTAATATCGAGTATCTCGGTCGCAATGACTTTCAGGTAAAAATCCGCGGCTACCGCATTGAACTGGGGGAAGTTGAAAACGTCCTCACTTCTCACCCACAGGTAGAACAAGCGGTGGTCATCGACCACAATCACAAAGGGAATAAAGTCCTGGTCGCGTATCTGGTGGCAGATGGCGCACTGTCTGATGACAGCCTGATCAGGTATCTCTCTTCCCGTCTGCCGGAATACATGCTGCCCGCCAGCTTGACTCGTATTGAGTTCATCCCACTGACCCTGAATGGTAAGCTAAATCGCCATGCCCTACCTGAACCAATCTGGGAGGATCGTGACAACTATGTCGCGCCCCGTAATACACTGGAAACCCAGTTATGCACTATTTGGCAAGAGGTATTGGGACTGGATCAGGTTGGTATCGATGATAACTTCTTCCGCATCGGTGGTAATTCTTTGATGGCAATTAAGCTGACCACAGCGATACGTTATGAAATGGGAGTTGATATTCCTTTAAATATTTTATTTAACTGCAAATGCATTTCTTTGTTATCTCAATGGCTAAAAACAGATAATACAAAATTCAGTTTACTTAATTCCTTAACACCAAAATCCATTGCTAGCAATAAATTGTTTATGATTCATCCTGCTAATGCCGGTAGTGAAGTCTATGAATCTCTGGCAAATACCTTATCTGGTGTGTATAAATGTATAGGCATCGATAACTATAATCTTTACACAGATAATCAAATAGATTCACTACACCAAATAGCTCAAATCTATCTGGAATTGATTCTGACAGAAACTTCTATTGATCAACCTATCCACATTTTAGGATGGTCATTAGGTGGACAATTAGCGATGGAGATTGCATTTAAATTAGAACAGCTTGGAGCAAAAAAAATTCAGTTATTCTTATTAGATACTATCATTAATAACGATGAGCTAGGAGAGCTTAGAAACAAATTAGATATATCAAAAAAATATAAGGAGATGACTGAGAAATTGCAGGAAATGGGGGCAAGCGACACTTATATCAATAAGGTATTGAAAGCATTACCATTTGAATTTGGCATCGCTAACTGCCATTTAAGTGGAAAACTCTCCCACACTCACATCACGTTATTTAAAGCGGGTCAAATGAGTCCGTTTAATAAAGAAGGGATTGGATTCATGATGAACCAATTACTCATAGAAACACCGGATAATAATATTTCCCAATGGGCAGTCAATCCATTAGTCATTAAATTGATTAATGATCGCTATCACGAAAATATTATCGAAGCTGTTTCCACTATCAGCACAGAAATAGTCAATACATTCGAAATTAAGGATAATGCTACTATAAACTAACTTAATTATTATCAACGAGGCTGGCACTGCTGGCCTCGTCAGTTGAATAGATAACAAATGAAATAATCAATTAATTTGATTAGCGCCGCGCAAGCTGACGGGCAACAAGGTAGCCGGAAGTTCCTGCTAACCCAGGGCCAGGATGTGTTGAAGCCCCAATATGAAATATATTACTGACAAAAGTTTGATGTGCTTGCGTACCTTGCGAAGAGGCAAAAGGACGCAACCAGAAAAATTGATCCGGTGAACAAATTCCTGAATAGGGATCTCCTCCAACCAAATTGCAATTCAATGCCTGTAAATCTGCCGGAGAATACGCCTTACGGCCAACAATCGAAGATGAAAAACCGGGTATGACAGTTTCCAGACGAGACTGTACGCGATCTGCAACCGCTTCACGCACGGTTTCATTCCATTTGCCATCAGCAGGAATAGGAATTTCGCCCAAAGCATCCCCTTTCAAATAACCGGGTAATTCCTGCATCTGAACCCATAGTATCCACCCTCCTTCGGGAGCTCTGGAAGCATCAAGCGCGGTTGGTTGCCCTATAGCCAATGTCGGATGACTCGGCAAATAACCGTTATTAGCCTGTGTGACAGACAGACAAACCTGTTCCATACTCTCCGTTAAATGAATAAGCGGCACATGACGCAACTCCGGTTCACACCATGATGGAGGCGTATTCAAGGCAAAGTGAATCTGCATCCCACCACGTCCGTAACGATAGCTCTGTGCACGTTGCCGGACTGTATCAGGAATGTCATTCAATAAATGACCATAAAGCTGTTGAGGAGTTACATTGCAAACGACGGCATCGCAGGCGTGATAAACCTTTCCTGCGGCTATGACACCAAAAGCACGGCGTTTTTTTCCATGCCCTTGCGTAATGATACGGTCAACCTGGGTATGAGTAAGAAGCTGACCACCATGTTGTTCGATGATCGCCTGTAATGCTTCAACGATGCGACTACCACCGCCTTTAACCACTGGCATTCCTCCGGCTATCACAGCAGCAAAGGTCAATTTACCAATCAAGGCAGAGCCAGCATCATCCGGCCCCAGTCCGGTATGTAGTGCCCACGGTGCAATGAGCGCACGACTGAATTCAGACTGCAATTCACGTTCAGACCAGCGCCGGAAAGTTTCCAGTGAGTTGCCGAGAAATTCAGTTAATCCATCAATGCCACGTTTTCGCCATTCAGAAAACAATAACTTGAGTATGCCAAAACCATAAGGGTTTTGTCCCAGTAAGCCAAAGATCAATGCAGCATCATCATGAAGAATCTGTTGTGCCATGCGGCAAAATGCTACCCCATCTTTTGGCGCAATGGCATCAAACTTCAATGCCGAAGCCAACATACTCTGCTTTAAGGCGATTCCCCTGCCATTCGGTTGAACCAGCCCGGTTGAATAATCACTGTATATAAATTCCACCCCTGCTTTTTCCAGTGCAGGCTTCAACACTTGATAAGCCGGGCTGTTTAGGAATAGTGGATACCAGCAGGAGAACACATCATGGGTATAACCGGGAAAAAGTTCTTCTGTACGGATACAACCGCCTGGTATGGCATTCCGTTCCAGTACCAGAACAGATTTCCCCCATATAGCCAATAACGCAGCACATACCAATGAGTTTATCCCACTGCCAACGATGATCACTTGCGGTTTAGTACTACTCATGGTGCCACTCCTGTAGGCTGTTCGACCAAAGCCAGGACACGCAGTGGGCTTCCTGATCCTCCCTCAATCTTGAGAGGCGCGGCAATAATTACTACGCCGGTTGGCGGTAATAAATCGAGGTTTCTCAGACACTGCAAACCGTATTTATTCGCCCCATGTATCAAGGTATGACAGGGATAAACCACCGGCCATGAATAGGATTGACCCGCATCGGTATTAATCGTTTCTACTCCAAACCCCCGGATATCACGTTCATGGATCAACCACTCTACCGTTTCCTGACTTGGCCCCGGCGTGTGAGCACCATCATCGCGCATATTAAGGAAGCGAACCGGATCATCAGCCCGTTTCGACCAATCCGTTCTGAACAGTAACCATGCCTGGGCAGGAATACGTCCGTATTGTTCTTCCCATGCCTGTAAAAACTCAACCGTCAGTAACCAATCTGGATATCGTGCCACCTGTTGACTGGCATCCACCACCACCGCGGGTGCGATAAAATTATGCAAGGGGATTGTATCAACCGTATTATCTGAGTAATCTTTACCGCTTATCCAGTGTACCGGAGCATCAAAATGGGTTCCCGTATGCTCACCGCAACTGAAATTATTCCAATACCAGGCCGGGCCATTCTCGTCATAATGAGAAATACGCTCCATTTTGAATGACCAGACTTGCCCAAACTGTTCCGGTAACTGCAAGGCCGGAAAACCAGAGGACAATGTCTGCGTGAGATCGATAATCCTCACACTTCCCTGACTCAGCGCAGTAACAAACGCATTTAGTGGGCTTTTCACTCATCTTCTCCCAACACTGAGTAACACGATAGATAGAATGATCGATCCTGACTCTGCGGATCTCAGAATGCCGCGCAACCAACGAAACTGTTATTTGAAAAACGATGGATGACAATCGACTGTCATATTTCCCGAATATCATGTAACGCAGTAAACATGCCAGCATGAAAAACCAATGGTTTTCCTTCAATGCTGGCAATACGCTTTACCTGCCCAATCATCAACATATGATCGCCAAGATGGGTTTGCTGACGATTAGCACAAACCAGTGTCGCTATTGCACCATCAATTGATGGCATCCCTTCCGGTGTTTCCTGCACGGGAATACCCTGAAACTTATTTTCAACTCTCGGATTGGCAAAACGCAGAGCCAGCTCCTGATGGTCACAGCCAAGGATACTGATTGTGAAATATTCACAGTTACGAAATACAGACAGATTGGGAGAATGATTAACCAGACTCCAGAGTATCAAAGGCGGTTCCAGTGAAAGTGAAGCAAATGAGTTGATGGTCAACCCGACGTTCCTTCCGTCAGCAGTGCGTGTTGCAACAATAGCCACCCCTGTTGGATAACATCCTAAGAGTGTGCGCAGCGTTCTTGTTTCAAATTCTGCCATCCCCCACTCAACATCAGGCAACGGTATTTGAATGTTCTCAATATTCATCGTCATATCGGATACTCCGTTCAGAGCCCGCTCTTCTCAACAACTTGCGAATGAGCGGCCTGCGCATTATTAGCAACCAGCACATCATGGATATATGCTTCACAGGCATCGCTATCCCGCCACCACGGAAACAATACAGGAGGATGATTAAAAGCATTGGCAATCGTACTGGCGAGAGCAGGTAATTGCTGAGCCGCGCCCAACAAATTCAGAATATGGGGTTTTGGCGGGATAAGCAGGCTGTTTGTCCATTCCACAACGTACTGACTATATTTCCAGGACTGTTCGAATGTGTCATTCATCCATTCTGCCGTAAAGGGTTTGTCACCACGGGTAAGAATAGCTTCGTAATAAACCTTGCAGGCCTTAGTTGCGTTATTGGAACCCTGCCCGGTCAGCGGATCATTTGTGACTACCGCATCCCCCAACCCAAAGACCTGGCGACCAGAAGGCAATGTCAATACTGGTTTGCGTACAACTGGTGCAAAACAGCCAGCCAGAATGCCATTTTCATCAGTAAGTTCTATCTGTTCACAACGTGCCGCTTCCCACGGCAAGAACGTTTTGAGGATATGCTTGCTATAAGCCAGATGTTCCTGCGTTGTTCTGACCTCTCGCCAGCCATCCATTGCTCCTCCTGGGATCCCTTCAAAAACCATAATGTCACAAGGGCCACTCAGAGTCAGAGCAGGAAAAACGAAATATTCCCCCACTCCTGGGATCAAGTTAAAAGAAACACGGGAATATTCGGGGACTGGCAACATACCATGCACATAAGTCAAGGCTAATGCGCGCAGAGGTTTATCATAAGGAGAGCGCGAAGCGTCACGCTCCAATAATTTCACAATGTCCCCCTTTCCTCCGGCCAAAATAACCAACTCATGACTGGCTGTTAGTTGTTCCAATTCAGTAATCCCTACATCACGAATTTCCAGATTACCGCCGCGAGAAGCAAACTGCTCCAGCCAAAATGGCATCTTGATACGCTGATCAACAGCCTGTGCGTAGTTATTAAGTCGTGCACTCCAGTCAATCACCTTTTCATGCGGAATTTCAGGATGAGGAACAGTAAAACCGATACCTTCAACGGGCGGGCATTGTGTTTCCCACTGATCCAAAGCTAAATCACGTTCAAATTGCAAAGAGGAATCGAACATACACTGACTCGACATCACCCGGCCAGTTCGGACATCATCAGGCGTGCGGTTGGTAACAACAGTTACCTGATAGCCTTTATCAAGCAGACCAAGAGCCAAAGGCAGTCCAGCCTGACCACCTCCGACAATAGCTATACGACGCATAATATTTACTCCTTCAGATTGTGTTAGATCTGGAATCGCGACTATTCCTATTTCTCCTATTCCGCCAAACGAGAAATAGCAGGTTTGGCTTGCTCAGGCCCCATTGCTGAATAGCCGCCATCAACAGCGTAGTCAGCTCCGGTCACAAAACTCGCTAAATCAGAAAGAAGAAATGCAACTACCTGAGCGATCTCTTCAGGATCGCCAACACGGCCAAGCAAGTGATAATCTGCGGCAACTTCATCCGTTTTCTGGCGATTGCCCTGAGTCAATTCATCCATGACCCGTGACCAAGTCCAACCCGGAGAGACAGAGTTCACACGAATGTGATCAGCGGCATAGTCCATTGCCATACTGCGGGTGACTTGCAATAAGGTGGCTTTTGAAGCGGGATATAACCAACGGCCTGTCTGGGCAATAGAAGATGAAATACTGGTGAAATTGACAATCGCCCCACCTCCGGCAACCATAAAATAAGGGTGTACAAGCTGAGCTGCCCTGACGGCACTGACCACATTAATATTGAGTGCGGTCAGCCACGTTTCGCGACCAGAAACTACACCATCATCCAGATAAGTTGCAGCGAGATTAACGAGGCAGTTAAGACGACCATAATAAGCAGCAACCTCATGCACTCCCTGAACAAGTTGCTTATCATCGGTAATATCGACATGCCAGAAGCGAATGGAATCCGGTCGGAAATTACAGGCTTTCTTTCCCCCTTCCCGGTCAATATCGAAAATCGCAACTTTAACACCATATTCACTCAATACGCTGGCAACCGTTGCACCAATTTTAGTGGCACCACCAGTGACAATAGCGACTTTATTATTTAAGCCTTTCATGAGTGATCCCCTTATATCATATATATACCTAATCCATTGTTATTCAGTGTATTAATCAGTAACTAATGAATCATGAGGGATATCATTACGTGAAATAGAGAAAGTCAAATAGCCTATATATGCAGAAAAGATCCATTTAGTGCAGGTATGTATAAATTCAAATACATAAACTCAACGAATTCTCATATTACAACCATTGGAATGTGATTGCTGGCCAAAGGCCAGTTTATATTCTTCCAACTCATTGCTTACACTTTTCTTATTAGATGATTTGTAAAATAGCCGTTCTCTATATTCACCATCATTAATATCAATAGTTATTTAATTGGTAACTATACAAGCCACTGGCTATGTTATATGTTCAACTTTTAGTTAGATTTTTTTTATTAACCAACTCATTTTTATTATGGATATATTATATTTTTTCATGATATTACCTCAGTTAAATTTAATGTTTCTTCATTGTTTAACTTCTGTTACGCATTTGTTCTCAATTAAACTGTTATAGTAAATAAATAAAAAATTGTTACTGTTATATCGAAAATCCGTGTGCTCTACTTGTCCTCACTCTTTCACTTCTTTTACCCAATAGGGTTCAGTCAAAAATAAGAGGTCACTATGTTCGGGTTAAGTGCCCTTGAACTCGCAAGGATACAATTCGCATTTACAGTGTCTTTTCACATTATCTTTCCTGCCATTACGATAGGCTTAGCCAGTTTTCTTGCTCTGTTGGAAGGTTTATGGCTGAAAACGCGCAATACAGACTATAAAACGTTATACCACTTTTGGACGAAAATTTTTGCAATTAATTTCGGTATGGGAGTAGTTTCTGGTTTAGTCATGGCCTACCAATTTGGTACTAACTGGAGCTTCTACTCAGATTTTGCAGGAACTATCACAGGCCCCTTGCTGGTCTATGAAGTATTGACCGCATTTTTCCTTGAGGCAGGATTTCTTGGCGTTATGCTGTTCGGTTGGCATCGGGTGGGTGAAAAACTTCATTTTTTCGCTACCTGTATGGTCGCTCTCGGAACGATTATCTCCACCTTTTGGATCCTGGCATCCAATAGCTGGATGCAGACGCCACAAGGTTACGAAATTGTCAATAATCAAGTCGTTCCTGTTGATTGGCTGGCAGTTATCTTTAACCCTTCTTTCCCTTATCGCTTGCTGCATATGGGAACCGCCGCCTTTCTTGCCTCAGCATTCTTTATTGCTGCCTCTGCTGCCTGGCATTTGTTGAAAGGCAATAATTCATCAGCCATGCAGAAAATGCTGTCTATGGCGATGTGGCTGATCCTGATTATTGCTCCGTTACAAGCTATGATTGGTGATTTACATGGACTGAATACACTGAAACACCAGCCTGCCAAAATTGCTGCGATGGAAGGTCATTGGGAAAATCATCCCGGTGAGGCGACTCCACTCATTTTATTCGGTATTCCTGATCAAACAGCAGAAGAGACACGTTATGCCGTCAAAATTCCTTACCTGGCCAGTCTGATCCTGACACACAGTATTGATAAACAAGTTCCGGCATTAAAAGAATTCGTACCAGAAGATCGCCCCAATGCTTTCATGGTGTTCTGGTCATTTCGGGTCATGGTTGGGTTAGGGCTATTAATGATTATGGCGGGCGTTTGGGGACTGTGGTTACGTTATAAAAAGCGCTTATACCAGAACCGGGCTTTCCTCCGTTTTATGCTCCTGATGGCACCTTCTGGCCTGATTGCCATCTTGGCCGGATGGTTCACCACTGAAATTGGCCGCCAGCCGTGGGTTGTCTATGGTTTGATGCGCACAAAAGATGCGGTTTCGGCCCACGGTGAAATCCATATGAGTATCAGTTTGCTGATTTTCTTTATTGTCTACAGCGCCGTATTCGGTGTCGGTTATGCCTATATGATGAAACTTATCCGTAAAGGTCCCAATAAGGAGTTAACCAATGGGCATTGATCTTCCTCTGCTTTGGTTTCTGATTATTACCTTCAGCACGATGATGTATATCGTGATGGATGGCTTTGATCTTGGTATCGGTATTTTGTATCCCATGATGAAGCAACAATCAGACCGTGATTTGATGATGAATTCGGTAGCACCTGTTTGGGATGGTAACGAAACCTGGCTGGTGCTCGGTGGTGCCGGGTTATTTGGCGCTTTCCCTCTGGCATATGCTGTTATTTTGGACGCGTTGGCGATCCCATTGACGATTATGTTATTGGGGCTGATATTCCGTGGTGTGGCTTTCGAGTTCCGGTTCAAGGCAACGCCAGCGCATCAACCCATTTGGGATAAAGCGTTTATTGCCGGTTCAATTATGGCTACTTTTACACAAGGCATTGTTGTCGGCGCAATTATTGACGGTTTCCCAATCGAAAATCGCACCTATACCGGCGGTGCTTTCGATTGGTTCTCACCATTTCCGCTATTTTGTGGTTTTGGTTTGCTTATTGCTTATGGACTATTGGGATGTGGCTGGTTGGTGATGAAAACCGAAGGGCATTTGCAACAACAAATGTATGGTCTTCTACGCCCGTTAACCTTGTTGATGCTGACAGCCATCATTATCATCAGCTTTTGGACACCGGCTTCTCAACCCGCTATTGCCGAGCGATGGTTCAGTTTTCCTAACCTGCTATTCTTTATGCCTGTACCATTACTGGTCTTATTTTCAGGTTGGAAACTGCTGACTGCCAATCAGAATAGCAGCCATTACACACCATTTTTGGCCGCACTGTTATTAGTCTTTATGGGCTTCAGTGGATTGGGGATCAGCATCTGGCCAAATATCATCCCTCCGTTTATCAGTTATGAAGAAGCCGCTTCCCCTTCTCAATCACTGGGTTTTATGCTCGTTGGCGCACTATTTATTATCCCGATAATCTTGGTTTACACCTGTTGGAGTTATTATGTCTTCCGAGGAAAAATTACCCATGAACAAGGCTACCACTAAAACAGAGCACACCCATTCTCCATTATGGAAAAGATTGGGCTGGATGGTAATAATTTGGCTGTGTAGCGTATTAGCACTTTATGCTGTTTCCACTTTATTTCGTTTTTTAATGACAGCAGCAGGTATGAAAATTAAGTAATTATTAGATTTTCTACCCATTCAATATTGGCATATTTATTTCTTCGTTATACCCATTTTTTAATTTTTATCATATTAACTTATTTTCCCCAGTCACAATGGATTCTGTGTCTGGGGATTTATTAAAACTCTCTTCCAGAAAAATAATTTACCCACAAACTTAAAGACAGATTTAGAAAACAATCAGTAGCAACATATCTATTTTAGATATTCATTCAAATAATTTTAATATTAACAAATATATATTTGTACACTATAAATATATTCTCAACCACATTGTGTTTTTTGGGAAAAATAATATTCATACTAAATTTATATACGGAGTTTGATATGATCAAAATAACATTACTTACATTTTCAGGGCGGGAAAATTATCAATGGTTTTTTGACGGAACTGATATCAAACCGTTATTAGATTTCATGCGAGATAAGAAAAAGGGAATAAACTTTGGCATAAGTGAAAGAAGGCTTGGATTTTCTGGTTTTTTTGTCGAAATTGAAGATTCTGCACAAGGATCAGCACTTCAATATGGGCTCATTAATTCATTTCATATCTGTGATGGTATGGCGGAAAATTTACAAGACAGTAAAGAGCTTGGCTTAGTTTTACTTGAAAAATTTACCCAAGATGATCCACTCAAAAAACATGTAAAACAGGAAATACAAAATCTCCAGTCAGATAACATTGATACTTCCCTAAACGCTGAACAACAAGATGAAGAGCAAGAAGAACAGGAATACAAAGAGACTGAATTTAATCAAATACACGAACCAAGTTGGCATATGTCAGTAAAATTTACCAACCCATTAACTGGACGAGTTTATGATGTAGACGCAGCCAGGTATAACCAGGGTTTCTGGAATGATCCCACACGCATTGCTCTGAATAATTGTTATGCTTACGCATGTAACTACGCAAGTAACGATTACCCTCAACCCGGCAGTTACGGTGGTAAACCAATCACATTTCCTTATACAAAACGTTATCTTCAAGCTGTTATAGATGGGGCTATAGCTGATGGATTAGTTAAACTTGATGAATTTACAGATGCACAATATCATCCCAATTATGTTATTGCTCTCTATACTATGCCAGATAATTCATACAATTGGGATTACCATTGGTATCGGTTGGTTTTCGATCAGTACCGAACTCAGATGTGGGCACATAAACTTGGCAAAGAAAGGGTCAGAAAAACAGATAATCAGAAAAAAATTATAAGAGATCCTAACAAAGCCGACCGAGGAAAATATACTGTATTCGGAGGGTACTTTATCGTAAATAACCAGGTGAAAATAAAAGCTTAAAATAATATATAGCAGCAGAATCGGGGCGATCATTGTAATATAATTATTAACGGCTTCACTCTCAAACAGAATATATTACAACAAGTATCAATAATGAATGAAGCCGCTTTGCTTTTTGAAATTGCTCTTTTTAAAATCTCTCTTCTGAGCAAATTTTATTTCAATACTAAACCACCGTGTTATAAGCCAATAACGCTTTTTGGCACAATCTGGAACGCACACAGTCTTCCTGAGAAAAATGAATAACACTGATCGCTTCATCATCGGAGAACCTTTCTAATGCATCCAGCAATCCTGATGTGATATTGTCCGGTAAATCACACTGACTTACATCCCCATTCACAATGACGGTAATATTTTCCCCTAAGCGGGTTAAAAACATTTTCATTTGATTGATAGTGACATTTTGTGCTTCATCAAGGATCACAAACGCATTCTCAAATGTCCTGCCTCGCATATAAGCAAAAGGCGCTATTTCGACCTTTCCTATTTCAGGACGCAGACAATACTGTAAAAACGATGCTCCCATACGTTTTAATAAAACCTCATAAACAGGACGGAAATAAGGTGCAAACTTTTCTGCCATATCACCCGGCAGATATCCCAAATCTTCTTCTGCCTGCAATACCGGACGTGTCACAATGATTTTATCAACCTCTTTATTGATAAGTGCATCAGCCGCCATCACCGTACTGATAAAAGTTTTACCGCAACCTGCTTCACCATTAGCAATAACCAATTGTTTATTATTGATAGCCCGTATATAGCGATACTGCACTTCATTGCGTGGATGAATTTCAGATATGTCCTTGTTTTCGCGCGCCATCCCAATGGCTTCTACACCGCCAATTTGGACTAATGAAGTAACATTATTATCATTGTGATAACGAGATTGACGCATATCTTTTTTTAACATTCTCCTGACTTCACGACGAGATTTCATCACTGCTTTCTGTCTACTCATAGTCACACACCTTGTCGTTGGCTTCACACTTGTCGTGTTCTATCACCGATGGCTCTATCACTGATAGAATAATTGCATTATATAGAATAGATGGGAGCTCCCTTTTCAGCTCATTAAGGCTCATAAAAAAACCGGTGCTAAAACGACCACCTTTTTATGGGTAGTTCAGTCTCAATCACCGGTTCACTTTCTAATTGAATTGTCATTGTTTCAGTGTCTGTCATCAGCATTCCTCGCATTGCCCGCTTTTTTATAACATTTTTTATAACAACCAGACCAAATCTAGCGGGCTATAATGTCAGTATAATGACAATTTTTTATTCATGACAAGGTAGCAATTTAAACTTTACTGAAACATTTTTTAACTTTTTATTGATAAAATAATAAACCAATGAAAGCCATAAAATAACAGACCAGAATATTTTAGTTATTTTTTACAATTACCTGCCAAATAATACCCGGCCTTCTGAGCTTCAAATTCCGAACGAAAATAAACAGCATTTTTATCAGCTACTGTCTTATATCCTGAGCAATGTGCAAAATGATAAATTTGGCTGTTTTTATTGCCTTTAATTATTTCACTTTGAGTAACTTTCGTCGTTGATTTTTTAACTGAAACCGGCTCAGTAATTGATTGGTATGAATTTAAATTTTGACTATTATTTTGCCTATTAATCCTTTGACCTGAATCTTTGTGCCCTAATTGCCATTTTTTACTTCCTGTAACAAATGGGTTATGGTGCCCCATAATACGGGCGATTCGATTATCCCGCTCCTGCTCCCAGGCTTCTACCGGATATTGGCGATCCCATGCCATCATTAATTGCTGTTGCTGACGTGACATCGTTAAATTATAGCGATCATGCATATAAAAATAGACTCTGGCGACCATCCCTTTCACTTTGTCACGCGGTTCAAAAAGGCGTAATTTGAAATCCACTTTGCTGCTACAAGCACCGTACATATTAGGCAAATTTTGGGAAGCCATTCCATAACTTAAATTACTGCGATCTCCATTAACTTCACCAATGGAAGGTGCCAGATTGTGCATATCCGATTCTATCGCGCGAAATACCGGATCATTTTCAATACAATTTTTTCTTCCGCCATTCTGCCAACATTGTCTCTGATGGCCAAATACCCACGCTGGTACAATATGTTCCCACTCGATACGCTCAGCACGAGTTTGTTGTGCTCTGACTTGATAATGACAAGAGGCCAGATCAACACGCCCACCACTTTTACCTACCCATTGCCAATTACAGCCACAATACAAAGTACCAATACCTGATTTTTCTTGCCCGTCATAAACATATTTTCGTGATTCTATTTTAGCCTGTTCAAAGTTGGCCGGCATACTCCATGCGCTAAAAGATGCAATGAATGCCAAAAATAAAAGATAATTTGTCCAAAGGCGAAATTTATTGTTCAAAATAATACCTATTCACTTGTTGTATCACACCAATCTGGTATCCTGCCTGATCAGGCAAATAAATGATACATATTATTTGTTGAATTTCTCTTAAATGACTACTGTAGGATCAGTTTGCTAACTTAGTTTGTTTAAATCAATATCACTTAATTCATGCAATAAGTTAATTTATTGCACCTTTAAAGACTCAAATATTCTGTTTATTAAGCCATTGAATTCTATTTATTTGAGTAAAATTAAATCAACTTTACGATATTTAATAAAATAAATGACGATCAATACTAAATTTGAACAGCTTGAACACGAGCTACTGGATGTTGTGAAAAAATACACAGAAAATGAAGAGGTTACTATCAATACTATTCATACTTCAGAAAATCATTTACAAATTCAGGTTATCATTGCAGGTAAAAATCAGCTAGATATTACTTTAAATTCATTTTCTGATGAACTATAACCCTGTCCTATGTTTAAAAAACAAACACAAAAAACCATCTATTTTTCTAATGGTTCTTTGTGTTTTATTATTAACACTCACCGCGTTTCTTTTTGGGTGAGAAATGGCTAATGATAGCTTTTGAAATTCTTTAATCAGGAATTTATTATTCCTTTTTCAAGAATTAATTTCCAAAAAATTGTTACATGCATTCATTTTACTTTATTATCATCACGCCTTTTTTCCTATTGAATAAAATCATCTTTTTATAAAAATCAAATTAGAAAAGAATTAAATTCATATTACATATAAAAACATTAATCATGGTTTATAGTTTAAAATATTTCTTTATCGAAAGAAATATTTTAAACCAATAAAAATAAGTTATTGGCTGATAAAAAAAAGTGATTTGAAATAATCAAATAAAAAACACACCTTATACAAACCACAATCACTCTAAATTTAAATTTCATTAAAGAGGAAACAATCAAAAATAAAATCACATACAAATTCAGGAGGGGTAAAATCATAATAATATCAAATAATTATAACAACATGACCACTTAAATAATGCAGTCAACCTAAAACAATTTATAGTAGCCACATATTATTATCTAAGTCATAGGTTATAAGATACTTTAGATCTCAAAAACCATCATTAACCCCCTTATTAACTCTGTAAAATTATAGATAGGGCAATAATAATATGAAAAAAATAATTTTACTTACCAAAATATTTCTACTCAGCTTTTTTATTCCTATTGTTAATGCTGATCCAAATCATAATGGTTACGATGTTGCCAACAAAATAACTCAAAGGTACTTTGATAATCAAAAATATTGTGGAGATGACGGTCTTCCTGCATTTTTATGTTCAGGAGTTTTACTGAGAGGAACCGTTGCTTCGGATAAATATCACTCATGGAATCCAAGCCCACATTCCCAGGAAAGTGGCGGTGTTTCATTCTCCTATTTGAGACATGATGTTAAGGATCTTGAATTAGCCAGTAATCACGAAAATGGTTATATTTTTTCTCCATACATTGAAAATCCTGCTGATAAAGTTCGCCCCGAAATTCTTTGCTATTTTCCCATTGACGGAGATACGGTAAACAGAAGTGACAAAGGATGTGGTCCTGATTCAGGAAATCCAAACAGCATTCCTTGCCAACAACAGGGCATTACCACAGCAGAACAGTGGGTCAATCATTATAGAAATGTTGTTCACTCCAGCCGCTTCGCCCAATGTGGTTTTGATGTCACAGGAACAGGAAGCGCAGATGCATTTATGCAAGGAATTAAAGTTCGCTCACTGATTCAGTTACCATTAAATAACGAACTCATTTTGGCTACCTGGCCCCAAAATATCCCGGATAAATTACCTATCGAAGCCTTCTTTTATCGTGATGAAGGGTTAAATAGCGCACAACATGATCAAAGAGATTTTTATCAGGTTACAGGGGTAATCATACCAATAATACAGATGACACTCCCTTCTGATAACAATCAAGGTATTAGCTTTAGCTATAATCCAGAAGATCAGGCTATTAATCCTTAGAATTAACAAGTTGAAATTAAGTACATCTAATTAAAAACAACAAAAATTATATCTTCATGCAAGATAAATTTTGAATAAAAAACCTAAGGGGCTATATAGAAAATCAACATATAAAAAACCAACAAAATTTCACATTAAATAATGTAGAAAGTACAACAATCAAACTAATATTTACATAACAGAAACAAGAGGTATTCAATGAAAAGTTTATATGATGTAACACTTGCTCCACCTACTTTTCCACAAGCAGATGAAACGGGCACTATCTATATACATAATCTCCAAGCAATGGAAAATGAATTCATAATAATGTATGTACCACACTACCCTGATGCTGATGTTGGGGATGAAATAATTGGCTATCTTTGTTTTCATGGTGATTGTTCAAATAGTGAAAATGGTGCTGTTATAAAATCATCGTCATATTATATGACGCCTGATAGGGTAGATCTTCCCCCATATGTCTTATTATTTCATATAAACGAAATTTCTATATATGGTAAATTTCAAGCTCATTATAAAGTAATCAGTCGTGGAAATGTTAATGAGTCACAAAGAGTAAATATAAATCTTGCATATTCGGATATATCCAGCTTGTCAAACTATATTCCCAGAGCACCTGAAGCGACAGGAAATCAAGGTAATTTACTGACAAAAGATGATTATTATAGGTTAGATCAATTGAGAATAGATGTGCCAGTTTATGATGGAATGGCTTCTGGGCAGATAGTCAATGTACAATGGCAAGGTCGTAAAGGTATTATATACTCAACACTACCTCAGACAGTATATGAAGCCATGCCGATGATATTCTATATTCCCCGTATGGAGTTCATTGATACAATTGGCAATACAGCAAAAGTACAATTTAAGGTAGAGAAATTAGTCAATAATACTGCTACGTATTCAGGAATTTTACATCTTGAAATTGCAGGACAAGAGCTTAATTTACCGGCACCCACCCTTTTCTACCGTGGTGATGGCACTATTCATGTTATAATAGAATATTCTGGTATGTCATTTGATCAAACAGTGGAAATCCGTGCGGTAGGTAAAACAGAGCTACAGACCCATTATAAACAGGTTGATGATCAAAACCAAATGGCAGTACCGCTACCCACTGATTGGATAGAAGAAAATCGAGGGCATCTGGTATTGATTGATTACGCAGTCGGTAGTATGTATCCCGGAAGGGAATATAGTTTTTCTCGTGTATTACGACAAATTCTATAAAACAAAATTCTGTGAAATAGAAGTTCTTTAACTTCTGACAAACCTCGTTGGATTAAACGAGGTTTTTTTGCATTTTTAACTGAAAACTATCTTCTGATAACCATAGCTAACAATATATTTTTTATTAATAGTACCTTAATGGAACTTTTTTTGACCATTAAGTCAGGGTGTAATCCATGAAAATAGAAACCATCGATTTGAGTGCCGTAACAAATTGGATTCATCTTTTTGGCAGATTTCTTGTCAAAATTAAAATACTTAACTAATATCAAACATAAATATATTAAATTATTTAATGGATAAAAATACAGTTAAGACATTTCTAATTCTAATATCAAAATCTCTAAGGTGCTTATATATGCTATCATATATTGGTAAATTCATTATTCTTCTCTCTGTACTTTATACATTACTGATACCATCTGCGATAATAAACGCCTTTGCTGATGAAAATCTAACAATTGAAAATTCTCTTCCCCAAGAAAGGGAGAGAAAAGATAACTTAACTATCCGTGTTAACGAATCAAATAAAAAAAATGATATACAGAAAGCAGATAACATTTCAGAAACAGAATTACCTGTTTTTTTTACAAAAAATATCCAGACAGTAGGTAATATACTGTCATCATCCTCTTCTGAACTAGTTGAAAAAGCTAAATCTTATGCCTTAGGTAAATTTAACAGTACCATTGCCTCCGAAGCCCAAAAATGGTTATCTCAATTTGGTACAGCAAAAATTAACTTTGGCCTTGATAGAAAAGGTAAATTAGAAAATAACTCATTAGATCTGTTATTACCCCTTTACGATAATAAAACGGATTGGCTCCTCTTTTCCCAATTAGGTTATCGCAATAAAGACAGCCGGAATACAGTTAACCTTGGTTTGGGAGGACGCTATTTTTATCAAAACTGGATGTATGGCCTGAATACATTTTATGACCATGACCTCACAGGTAAAAACAAGCGAATAGGATTTGGAGGAGAAATTTGGGGTGACTATATCAAACTTTCTGCCAACACTTATCGTCGCTTAAGCGACTGGCAGATTTCACGGAATTTTGAAGAACACCATGAACGCCCCGCCAATGGTTATGACATCAATGGAGAGTTCTTTCTGCCTGCCTACCCTAATTTAGGGGGCAAACTGTCTTATGAACAATATTTCGGCGAAAACGTAACCTTATTCAATCGGCATACCAAACAGAAAAACCCCAGTCTGGTTAAACTAGGAGTGACTTATACCCCAATCCCGTTGATAACAATGGGTGTGGATTATAGACAAGGTGAAGGTGGTCGCTCTGAAACGCAATTTTTGGCGAATCTAAATTATAGGCTGGGAGTTCCTTTGGGCACTCAGTTATCACCAGAGAATGTAGCTGCTATGCGTACATTGGCAGGAAGCCGTTATGAATTGGTCGAAAGAAATAACAATA
Source organism: Xenorhabdus sp. NBAII XenSa04 (assembly GCF_963866145.1). NCBI lineage: Bacteria > Pseudomonadati > Pseudomonadota > Gammaproteobacteria > Enterobacterales > Morganellaceae > Xenorhabdus > Xenorhabdus sp. NBAII XenSa04. The sequence continues at coordinate 20,075 of NZ_CAWMEB010000431.1, read as the reverse complement.
TTGTACTTGACCATAAAAAAATCCCGATTGCTCAATTTTCTGTTCCAGAAACGATTGTGGGTTATAGCCATATGCAAAAAAACATTTCAGCTATATTCCCTGCTGATGCATCTATTAAACAGGTCCACTGGGCTATCAATGAAGAAAAAATATTTGAAAGCAAAAATGGAAAACTTTCTTCCAAGGTAGGTAAATCTATTCAGATTACATTACCGAAATTTTCACTTGATGAAAAAAATAATTATTCTATTTATGTTTTTGCTGAATTAACTAATGGTAAAAAAATAGGACCTAAGCAGATACAAGCTCTTGTCATGCCTTTTATGGTTAAAAAATGGAAAGAAGGAGAGCCTGTTTACATTATTCCAGAAAGAACTTCAAGAGATGATGGTAAGGCAACTTATATTCTTAAGCCTGTAATGACTTTTGATACAGAAATAGGAGCTCCAGTTCCTTGCGCTATTATTGAAAATTATCAATGGGCGACAGAGCCACATAATGCTCTGGAGATTAAAATTGAAAAAGGCACAGCATCAGACGATTGCCCGAATATTGATAATTCTAAAAGCTCAGGAGATAAAATTCCTCTTACAACTGATAAACATGGGCGTATCACACAAAAAGTGACCTTAACTAGTGATAAAAATATTGGTAATGTAAATGTTTACCTGACAACAGATGGTGTACGTAAATCAATAGGAAAGATAGGGCATGAAGAAGGCAAAAAACCAACCATTCAGAGTATGACATTAGAACCATCAAATGGGTCTGTTCTTCCTGGTGGTTCATATAAAATTATAGCAACCATATCAGGTACGGATGATAAAAACAAAATCCCAGTTAAATGGAAACTCATGAAACCACAAAATGCAGGTCTATCGCTATCACCTTCAGAAGAAACCACAACTGTATCGAATGAAAAATTAACAGCAACATTGACAAGCAGTTCACAGAATACTCCCCCAGGCACTGTTGCTGAGGTGTGTTTGACTATTAACGGAGAACCTGAATCTCAAAAAACACATAAATGTATAGAAGTTAAATTTAAATCTCCGCCGGTGGATTTTGATATAGCATGGGTCAAACCGATCAATTTTGATAAAGATAAACCATTACTTGGTGATGGAAGTAGTGCATATACATTTGAAGCATTGATTGTTAAAAAAGGCACAGCAGGAACAACAAATGAGCCAATTGAAGGAAATACTTTCAGTAATGTATTATGGACTACAGAACCTGATCAGAAAAGTATTCATCAATTGCAGTTACATTCTACAGCTAACAGTATGACTACCGGGACTAAAAAAGATAATAAACCTGGAATCTTAACAATTACGTTAACAAGTAAAGTCGGGATTGGGTATATTTCAGCTTACAATAGTGATTCAAGTAAGGTTGGTCCTGGTGTTAACGTGACACTAACCATGCAAGATCCAAAAGGGCTTCCTGTTCACAAAACTTCCGCACATGTTATTTTCAAACCTAAAGATGAGCCAGCAGGAATACTTCTTTATAATGTACTTAGTGACAACCAAGAACCACAGAAAAAAATATTAACTCAGGACGGAAGACCACATAGTGCTTTCCCATCTATTGCAGGACAATTGATTAAATTAAATTCAGGCGATTTTGTGTCTACCGACAATGATTATGTGGGATATGATATTGATGGAGGTCATGACCTCTATTCTATTATTATAGATGGAAACGGGAAAATGCGTTTTTTATCTCCAGGTAATCCAGTAATAACCTTATTTATTACAAAACCCAATAAATCACAACACGCATATAAGTATATCGCAGACATAAAAAAATATTATGCAATAGAAGATACTACTATGAGGTCTTGGAATGATAATCCATCTTGTAAAAATTTTAATGAAGAAAATGTTACTTTAGAAGATATAACTCATATTCTTGGCGATGAGTATGGAAAAAATAAGCTTTATGATTGGGGACTGCTAGGTGGTAATACTCAGAATAAGGATAATGCAAAGATTTTGGTGACAAAAAAGAGTGTTTCTGATGAGGATGAATATGGAGTATATGATCTTATTTCTGGTAAATTCATTTCAAATAAAAATACATTAGGATTCTTATTATGTATTAGAAAACCATAAGATTGAAGTTATCACTGAAATATATGGAAATATTCAACTTCTATAACTGTCTATACCAATCTAACTTCAAGATGCGTGTGATTTCTCCCCCGCGAAGCGGGGAGAAATCAGGTTTCATATAGTGTTGTAAATTCAACTTGAAGTTTAATACGTATAAATGCTCACGTTTAACATAAAATAGCAATTACATAAAATCGGGTACAGGATCTTATACGGATTCAGTTCAACATGATGTTTCAGATAGATCTTTATCATCTTATCTGTTAACTATATACCTTTCATAAATAGTGAGAGTATTAATCCGCGGGGTATTTAGCTCGGGTTTCTTGCGGCTACAAGCCGCATGAAACCTAGATTCCTAAACAAGGTAAATTGCCACTCCGTTAATATCAGTATTTTGTGTTTCCTTACTCCGCGTGGGGTAAGGAACACTCTTATCATTTTGGAAAGCTATTTAGTCACAACAGTATTTATTGCGTTAATCCAACGTTTTTATCGTGATAAAATAAAGTTATCAACTGATAACTTATTTTCATTATACATATTTATGGTAAATGCATTATGATTGTTTAAATTTCTATTTGAAAATTTTTATTCTTTATAACTATTATAGTTTGTCTATGTTAACTATAGGGTTTTATATAAAACACATACAAAAAATAATATTAGCATAAATATAATTTATTGGAGTTATATATGAATATTGAAAATGAATTATTACAAAAGAAGAAACCTGATCTGGTTATCGTTCCATCAATAGCTAGTGGTTCAGATGTGCTTCCTGGGCAATTCCTTTCTGTGACTATAACGTTAACATCGGCTTCTGTACTTCCTGATACAATCAATGTAAAGATTATAGAAGATACTAATCATACTGTATCGTTAATTGATCAATCTAAGTGGAATACTATAGATCAATATTCTGGCAGTGTGACAGTTAAACTACAAATTGATGAGAGCTTAACACAAGAAAAGACTGCTACTTATACAATAGCACCTATCGCAGTTGGTGTTGCTTTGCCCGAAGCTCAGCCACAATCAGTTAGTTATAATGTTAAACAACTGAATGGTCGCTTTATTGAATTTAGCCCCGAAGAAAAATATATTCCGACTCCAGTTCAGGAAAACAGTATTAGTTCTGCCAGGAGTCAATATATTACACTTTCAACCACACTCAACGATATAAAGGGTGCAGCAATCAAAAATCTGGAAATTTTGGTATCAACGGATACTTTAGAAAGATTAGGACGAGTTTCCCTTGCCACAGACGAACAGGCCCCTAAACTTATCACACCCCAAATGATTTATGGTAAAGGGGCTTTTTACATTAAAAGCGATGACAAAGGAAAAATTAGTTTTCGGGTATACCCTAAACAGCATCAACCAGTACGGCTTGATTTAGATGCCGAAGTTGTAGGTCCTATTTCACCCCGAACTGCAAGTACTATTTATGTTGTCAATTTAACTCGCTATCTGCCAACAATGGCTTATCCTAATATCTTAGAAGCCGGTGAAGGTGGAGTGCTTACACAAGATTTAGGAGGTTCAAACAAATTTCATGTTGAGATTCAATCCTATCCTAACTACCAAGATACTGATAATATTATCTTCTTTATTAAAGACATGGAGACACATCAAGTTAAACAGTTAGGTAAAATACGTAAACTTAAGAGCATAACTAATCTGGATAGTTATCGTTTTTCATTCCCTTATGATGATTTAATGCTTAATCGAGACGAGTCTATATATTATGTTATTGCACCAATGAAAGGTGAACTACAGTATTCTGATATGGCGGGTTTAACTTATGTTGGAAACTCGGAATCTTCTCCGCTTGAAAATATTTCCCGAGTTTACGATGAGGCAAAAGTTTTTTCCAGTTACGCGAATGCTAATATTAATGTCTATACTGATAACGCAGATGAATTAGTTGATGGGGATGACATCATAATAACTACCATCAACCAACAAAAACAATATATTGGTGATGGGAGTGGAGAGGGTGTAACCGGTTTATATGTGACCGTATTCGGAACCAATGATTCAAATAATACTAAATTACCAAAACTTGGATCATCAGGGCATGTTAATTTGTATATTACTTCACCTACTTCCCGGAAAAATCAGCAAAAATATCCTTTTACGTTACCATCTCAAGTTGATCAAGGGCAACCGACATCACACATTATGGTTTCTATACCTTATTGCGATCTCAACCGTGTAGCAGGGCCTCATTTGGGAGGAACGGGTTCACTATATTTTGATTATTATACTGAAGATGCTTCTGGTACTAAGACATACAGTAAAGTGTGGCGAGCTAATATTGATACAGTATATCCAGAACAAGCAGAAGATGATAATGATGGTTGCCCTCCTTTGCCGACAGAACAGCGAAATTAACAGACGACTATCAGTGATGAAGTTCAGAGCAAACTCATTACAAGGAAATAATGGTTTATTTTTTACATGTGGTTAATTTAAGTTGAATTTGAATATGTTTAATGTATTATGAATATATTAAATCATTTCCTTGTAATAGACATAAATTAATACACATCTAGATATCCATAAATATAATCGGTTAATTTTTATACCTACAAGATAATTTAATAAAATATAGTTATTCATATTTTATTACTCTATATTACAATATGATTTTTAATTCATTATAATTGAGACTTCTTATCAAGTAGTTAAACTAATATTGATATTAAGAGAGGCTATAAAATGAAAAGAAATATATCAATAGATGAAAACACGATATCGATGTTTTTTGAAAAGGAATTTATGCAAGTGCCAGATAGAGATAATTCATTATCAGAAAGTAAATATATTAGAGCAATAGCATTGATTAGAGATAAGGAAGGTATCACATTACCTAATATTTCTGTTGCTATTTTAGAAACAAAATATACTAATTTTGATGATGTTAACCTTTATGCTGCTGATAAAAAAACTCCTTTGAAAATACAAAATATTGACACTAAGTCTCGCGGTTTCTTTATTGACTCAGATGATAACGGGAAATTGATTTTTTATATTTACCCTAAAAAATTAACATCATTAGTGTTTCAAGTTGAATCTTGTGTATCAGGGTTAACGGGACACGTGATATCAAAAAACAAGATATTTATAATTGATAATAATAAAGTAGATCATGAGCTTCCACCTATTGATATTGAAGGAAATGGCGAATATTTTCAAGGGGATCCTGAAACAAGTTATTTTAATATGCTCATTCCTTCTTATTTTGACGCTAAAGTTCATGATACCATTCTGTTTTTTGTTGATAATACATACACTTATCAATCAATTTCCGTAGATAACCTAGATGATTTAGGTAATAGTTATAAGTCATTGCCATATAATATTTTCCCTGTTAATAAAAAAGTTAGTTTTTTTTACACTATTGTTGATCATTTAGGTAATTCTAGATCTTCAGATGAATTAACCATATATTATAGAGGGGGAGGAAAAAATAAACCATTAGACGATTTGGAAAGAACATATAGTGCATGTAAAGTTTACAATAGTTATGGTGTTTCTAGTGCTAATCTTCTTGTAAATAGTATAAATAGTAGGATACATGAAGTTGATGTGAAAAATCGTTGTAATAATGAACATCATGAGGGATTGTTCGTTCAGATAGAAGGAACAAATGATCCTACAGATAAAACAAAAGTTCCAGTAGGTGCTGAAGTAACATTATATTTATATATTAACTCGGTTAGGTATCAAATTTCACAAAATTATCAGTCGGCAAAAAAAATAATGGAACTTCAAAAAGGAATTTATGGTGATAATAAAATAACTTTCGGCATTCCCTTTAAATATGTTGGACATATCTTTAGTGGACAAATTTATTTAGATTATAAAGTCAATTATTATGGAGATATTTACTACGGGAAAATATGGGAATCACAAATTAATACAATCCTTCCTGGAGGAGATGCTCATCCAGATAATGATAATTGTCCAGATGAAAAAACTTGGTCTGGTATATGGTAGAATGGTTTTTATTAGTGAAATATCCTTTATGGATAGGTCATGATTTATCATTATTAACTTTAATATAAAAATTATATTTCATAAAGGCGATTTATATATGATTTATATGAGGTGAAATATGTTTAAAGCAGAAAAATTAATATTTGATGATAGTATTGATTTAATTTTATCTGTAAAAAATGGAGCTGATGTTGTTATTGGTCAGAAATTTTACCTTGAAATTTTAATTAGTTCAAAGAATAAAATTCCAGACTCATTAAATATAGAAATAGAAAATCAGAAAGGATTTGAACATATAGAAAATATTCGTAGTTTTAGTTTGTCAAAAGATAAAAAATCAGCCAAAATGGTAGCTTATTGTATTGTTGGAGGTATTGACTTATTAAGTCCAGGTGATGAAATTTCCTTTACTCTTTCAGGCATTGAAAGAGTAGTAAAATATTATGCAAAGAATTTAATTAAACATACTATCCAATTGTATAAAGACAAAAAAATATGTATAACACCAAGTGGGCATAATCAATTGTCTAATAATAGTGATCATTATGTTAAATATTATACCAGATTATTTGATACTCGTGGTCAGTTATTGAGAAATACCCCTATTCAGATTTTTTCTGAAATTAAAGATCATATAGAAAAAAAAGTCATTATTACTACTGATCCTAGAGACTCAACACAGATACCTCAACGTATAATACCATTTATTCATGATGATAAAATTGAGGTAACAGTTACTAGTGATAACGAGGGAAGAATTAGGTTTAGAGTTTATGCAATGCGAAACAAGCCTGTTATTTTGGAGCTTATCAGTAAAATGGAAGGAGTTGGATATCAATATTATTCTGGTAATATATATATCATTACATCTTCACCTATAAAAGAAGAATATTTACTCGATGAACCATATATTTTTGAACTTTCTGGAGAAGTATTAAGCGGAAATGGCAGGAAATTATTTGAGGTTCAAATCAGCTCTTATACTAATTCATCAATAACAGATAGTGTGTTATTCTTTACTAAGAGCAAACCGGATGGTTCATTAGATCCTGAAGGGTTAGTTTTACCTGTAAAAAAAATTTCCGATGCTTCTAATCCAGGTGAAAATAATTACATTTTTAGAATGCCAAGAGATATTTTTCCATTTAAAAAAAATTCAGAATTTTACTATGTGATTGCTCCTATGAATGGAATAAGTCAGTATTCTGGTAAGAGAACTGTCAGATATATAGGTAATGAAATTAATGCGCCTAATAAGGATGTGAAGAGGACGTACAATATACCTACTATATTTTCAAGTTTTGCGGATATTAATAATGATCCCAAACTTGAAAATTCAGAGCAATATATCATTCTAAATAATGAAAACGTGAATTTAGAGAAGATATCTAACTATCCTGTCAGTGGATATGAATTGTATGTAAAAATTTTGGGGACTAATGACGATAATGATCCTTCTTATCCTATTTGGGGGGAAAATGTTTATTTAAGATTATATGTTAAATCGAACAATAAAAATTTTAATCAAACATTAAAATTCATAGTTTCTAATGAACCTGATAAAATAAAAGGAAAAACTTCCTCTATCATTGTAAAGTTTAAATATCCCGAATTTAATGAGATTAAATCTGATCCTAACAATGGTGCTCCAGGTGTTATTTATTTTGAATATTATACAATTGACCCATCTACTCAAGAAAAAACGTATAGCCATTACTGGAAAAGTATGATTGATACAGATAGTTATGAAAAATAATTGTTTGAAGTTAATTAATTATAAGCATATTTTTTCTTATATATCAAATGGTTATCTGTTATAATATAGTATTAAGATTTTAGCGGTAAGGCATGGATAAAATTGATATTTATTATCTATTGCCACAAATCATAAAGTGTCAAAAGGCATAGCAAAGAAACTCTTCTGTTATCATTGCTATGCCTACAATAAGGTATTTCAATTAAAATAATCTACCAGAACCTGCGAACCACTCAATCAGTTTAAAACCATATCAGTTACTGTTAGCCATTGAATACCACATGAGAATGTTATATATGCCATGGATCATTGAGAGTATAATAAATAACACTATTTCCTAGATCCTAAATCATCATCCTGTTCACTGCCGCTAATTTTTCTGTTTAACTCATAGCAACGTATTATTTTACTTTCGTTAATCAAGAATCTGGCAAATACTTCAAATTCAACATATTCACCATCCTTTTTTATTGCTTTTACTATATGGTGTGTATGGACATTATTTTCTTTTTCCGCAATGGATAAAATATTGACCTTCGTACTTATCAAAGTTTCTTTTAATAAATTTATGTGAGAAATAAAATCATTAAAATTAAGTTCATTACCATTTACTACTTGAACATAATTCTTGGGAAAATATTCCTCAATGGTTGAATTATTAACATCATTATTTTCTAGTATACGTTTTAAAGAATTTATCACTATATTAGAATAAGACAAAATATATCCTCCATAAAAAAGAAAATAGTGGTTACAGCCCCGTTAATGATGATGATCTTTGAAAATTACTAGAGTAATCACCCAACAGATAAAAATTCTGCTGGGTATATAGTATTTTAATATCCGCTAATACCAAAATAGGTTAGGTTAGCGAACGACTAATACAGAAATATTTGCATACCCTACGATACCCGATGCATTCGAACCCAGCAGGTGGGTTGAGATATCAGGTCTTCGCGAACCGACGACAATCAGGTCGGCATCAATCTCACGGGCAGTAGAAAGCACTTTGTCACGTGGAGAACCAAAGGCAACAGAGTACGAAACTCTATCCTTCGGCAAATTGATTTTTTCTACCACTTTTTTGAGTTCCTCTTCGGAATTTGCAATGGCTTTTTTCGCAAAGGCGCTCAGTAAATCATAATGATAGCTATAGCTTACAGAAAATCTCGAAATATCAGGAACTGAGTGAAAAAGATGCACTTTTGCATCAGAGATTTTTGCCAAAAATTCCGCATGCTTAAGCGCATTGTCAGTCAGATGATCTTCAGCAATATCTATTGGAACTAAAATCATTTTATACATATTTACTCCCCTGTAATCGAATATATACCCATTGTCTCTCAAATTACGCTTTATCAGCAATCTATTGAAATAGATAGGGTATAGCCGCTAACCATTACGTTTTAACCATCAATAAAACCACAACAAAAACCGATAATAATTATCAATGCGAATAACTATCTCACAACCAATACAGATGTTTTCGCATATCTGACAACTGCCGCAGAGTTAGAACCTAATAAATGGGTAGTAATATTCGGCCGCCTTGAGCCAATCACTATCAGATCAGCTTCGATTTCATCTGCTGTAGAGGTGATTTCGTCTCTCGGTGAGCCAAAAGCAATTGAATAACTGATACGATCATTCGGCAAATCAATGGAAGCAGCCAACTTACTCAAATCTTCTTCAGCCTTAATCGTCGCTTTGTCTTTAATTTCCATGTACCCTAATGCATAAGCATTAATAATCGCGGATGAAATAGGTAATACATGTAAAATATGCAACTTAGCACCTGTTTCTCTGGCAATGTTAAGCGCGCAGTGAACAGCCTTGCTTGTCAGTTCATCTTCAGAGATATCTACTGGTAATAAAATAGTTCTGTACATATGCACGCTCCTATTATTTAACTACCTAAAATTAACTGATTCTCCAAGTATATTAAGCTCCAGAATAACTTACTGTGAGTTGTCTAACAACTCAACATCTTAGCGCTTATCCAAACCAATAAACAGGGGTTTAACCTGACAAAATCACAAGCATAACAATTTGTTTTAAATTAAAAACATTGGGAGATTATGGCGGCACATCAAAAAAGTCTGGTACACAAATTTTAATCTGTGATGTATTGAAAAATTGGTTCAATCGCAAAAATTAACATAAAAAAGCGCTGAATATCAGCGCATTATAATAAGATAAAGATCGCATTAATCTTTTTTTTCTAACGGGAATGGAGCTGGATGCTTTGCGTTGTAGTTAAAGGTATACATGGCTGTTATAACCATCATTACCACCAGCGTCCAAACTACTTCTTTTGCACCTGTCCCCAATACGGCCCAAATGCAATAAATAAAGGCAATGAAGGTGATCACAATATAACGCGTTTTTTCCTGTCCAAAGTGACCATGACCAAGCAGCAGCAAGGCCGCACAAGTGTACAAATAAGGTATTAGGGTAAAAATCACTGATACGGATGAAACCAGGCTGAATTCTTTCGCCGCATCAGGAGAGATGCTACTGAACTGCACAATCGTCATCAAAACACCCAAAATTAATAATCCATCCACAGGCGTTCCGGCCTTGTTCACTTTGGCAAAAATTTTAGGGAATAAACCATCATCTGCCGCAGCTTTTGCTGTCTGCCCGGCAAGCAATGTCCAACCGCCTAATGATCCTAAACATCCGGCTGCTGCACAAAATGCGACTATTGCACCGGCAGTATCGCCCAGTGCCAGACGTGCCGCATCACCAAACGGAGAAGATGAAACGACTAATGTTGCGTTGGGGATCATCCCCATAATGACACTGCTGGACAACACATAACACACAGCAGCAATCAATACACCGCCGATAGTCGCAATCGGCACGTTCCGCTTTGGATTTTTGACGACTCCCGCGGCAACTGAGGCACTTTCAACACCAATAAAAGACCATAATGTCACGTTTAAGGTGCTTTGAATGGCACTAATAGTATCTAATCCACTGACATTCCAGGCATTCATGTAGGTTGAGCCACTAAACCAGAACCAGCCAAATACAGCAACTGCGACAATCGGGATCAGGGCGAGTGTTGTAGCCACGGCCTGTACTCTGGTTATGACATGCGGGCCGATAATATTCAAAAACACAAAAATCCACAGTATCGCTATACAGGTGAATGTAGAAATGATTGGATCTTTTAGGATAGGGAAAAAATAACTGATGTAACCTACCCCAATCACGACCATAGCAATATTCCCAATCCAACAGGCCAGCCAGTAAAGTACGTTGGTCTGATAACCTAAAAATGGCCCAAAAGCCCGTCTGGCATAGGCATAAGAACCACCTGGGCTATCATCCAATGAAGACATCTTGGCATATACCATAGATAGCCCGACCGCACCAATGATGGTTACCAGCCATCCCAGGATAGCAATCCCTCCCGTCGCTGCCAAGCTCGCCGGTAGCAGGAAAACTCCCGATCCCATGATGTTCCCCGCTACCATCAGCGTAACGGGGATTAAACCCACTTTTTTGGTGTCTGCAATCGTAGCCATAGTTTATTTTCCCTTACGCTTAATACACATGACATGATAAATACCATCAATAATCTCCGTTCCTTCTGTTTCATGCTCAAAGCCAGGGAATTCACGATCCCATTTTTGCAACGCATGCAAGTAACCAATTTGCGGGCTGTTTTTGTCACCGAAGTTTTCCCCTGACATCAACATGGGAATGCCGGGTGGATAAGGAATAATTGAGTTCGCCGCAATGCGGTGAGGAAGTTTATCGAGTGCCACCAATTCCACATTATTGGTCACAATCGCCTGATAAGCCGTTCGTGGTGTCATATCAACTTCAGGTAACGCAGCATAAGCCTGATTCAGTTTTTCACCCGGATTATTCTTATATAAGTAAGCGAACATTTTATCGCCTAAATCTTTTACTCCTAACTTGCCATACACTTCTTGATGTTCGTTCACCAAGTCAGGTAATACTTTACTCATAGGTGTATTCGCATCGTAGTGATGTTTGAAAGACAATAAGGTATTCAGCAAAGTCCCCCATTTCCCTTTGGTAATTCCCATTGAGAACAGGAACATGATTTGAAAATCAGTCGTGCGCGTCGGGACAATACCATGTTGACTTAACCATGCCGTCACTAACGCTGCTGGTACACCCTGTTTTAATAACTTACCATTATCTCCCATACCCGGTGTCAGGATGCTGACTTTGATAGGATCAAGCATACTCCAGTCATTGGGCAAATCCTCAAACCCATGCCAACTATCACCCGGATCCATCGTCCAGCAGCTTTGTTCTTTGGTCAGTAACTCTTTTGGGGCATCAGCAAAAGCAATTTTCTTACCAGTCGCAGGATCTGTTACTTTTTCCTGATTCCAGGGCTTAAAGAACCAATCGCCCTTTTTACCAAAATCCCGATACAAGTGCGCCAATGCCTGACGAAAATCGACCGCTTCCTCAATCACTTCCTGTGTCAAAGAATAACCACTGTTACCATCCATCATTGAGACAGCAACGTCATTTGAAGCACAGATCGCATACAAAGGTGATGTTGTCGCATGCATCATATAAGCTTGATTAAATCTTGAAAAATCAATCGGATTGCGGCCATCACGTACATGAATGAAAGAAGCTTGCGAAAGGGCATTCAATAACTTATGAGATGAATGAGTGGCAAAAACAGTTGGCCCTTTATGCTTTTTAGGATCACCCCGCATGGCATAATGATCATGATAGATAGGATTAAAACGGGCATAACCATACCATGCTTCATCGAAATGTATTCTATCGACACTTTTATCCAGCAGGTTTTGTACATGTTTGGCGTTATAACAAACACCATCATAAGTACAATTCGTCACAACGGAATAAACGGGTTTTTGCTTCACTTTATCTTTGGTTAGTGGGCTCTGTTTCAGTTTTCTCTGGAGTGTCTTCGTCTCCATTTCCTGCGGATAAATGGGGCCAATAATGCCATATCGGTTACGGCTCGGCAGCATATAGACAGGCTTTGCCCCTGTTAAAATAAGCCCCTGCTCAATGGATTTATGACAATTACGGTCGATGATAACGATGTCATCTTCTGTCATACAGGCTTGCATTATCGTACGGTTAGAGCCTGATGTACCGACAACAACAGAATAAGAATGGTCTGCACCAAATACTCTGGCAGCGTTTTTTTCACTCTCGCCAAACGCCCCACTGTGATCCAACAGCGACCCCAGTGAAGATCGCTCAATTCCCATATCCGTACGAAAAAGATTCTCTCCGTAGTAATCATGATAAATGCGACCAACAGGTGTTTTATTAAACCCAACACCACCCTGATGCCCTGGCGCTGCCCAGGAATATTCATAGACTTTTCTGTAATTCATCAAAGCTGACATCAATGGCGGTAATAATTGTTGGCGATAACGGTGCATGGCTGCAATAGCCCTACCGGCAATAAAATCTGAGGAATCTTCAAGTATCCAGGCAAATTCGGCTAATTGTTCCAACATCTCATGATTCAATAAAAATACCGTTTTTTCCCGATCGCTTAATAGAAATACCGGTACATTTTCTTGACGCTCAAACAGTTTATTCAGTAATTTTTGGATTTGCTGAAATAAGTCATCATCCATCAATGCACAACTTACCATTAAACAATCAAACGACTCGTTGGCTGCAATTATCGTATAACTGTCATCAAAAGAGTCTGCAATAACAACGTCAACGTCCCGTTCAATTAATTTATCTGCCAAGCGATGCACTGCATTTTCGATATAGTAGCTATAATGCCTTGTACCCACTTCGTTTTTTGCTATCAATACCTTCATGATGTTTTCCTATCAAAATGACAAATGAACTGAGTGTTACCTGGCGCTTGCCATAGAATGATTAACATAATCAGGAAAATTACACGGTTATCACTGCTATAACATTGCATCAAAATTATTTTTCACAGTACTGTATGAGTCGTAACATGAATATCGATTATTTGATAACATTAACTAACTATTTGCGAGAATATAAATTTCCAGCTTAAAATCACATTGATTAAATATAGTGGTTATTTTTGATTGTGCAATCCAACGATAGTTATACTTGAGGGAGAATCAGACATTGGAAGTAGCGCAAGGGGCCATCAGTTATATACAAAGTTTAGTGACGAATAACAGCGATAAAATGGTATACCTGTTTACACACGACCGTACGCTACAATCACTGATATGGCAGCTAAAAGGAGGTAATTTACGGGAAGATACAACACAATATCATCGCCAAAATTATCATCGCTAAAATTATAGTTATTCAATGATTGATATTACAAAAAAGCATATCAATGTGGTTAACTGGGGTATTGCAACCCAGTTAGCAAGAATATAAAAGATAATATATTCAATAGGATAATCCCAAAACTACCTTTTCTGTCTCATTTCATAAAATCTTATTACCATAATAAAAAATCCCAAAAAGAATTATATTTTAATATTGGATAGAATGCTCCAGGGACGATAGCATTCTACTAATGAGAAATCAGAAATAATCAAATCTGCTTATTTTAATCTACCTAAAAAAATAATAATGGGATCCGATTGTGAACAAAGACTACTCCCCTTGTTTTATTAAACTAAACCATGTTTTTAATCCAGAAATCAGGATATTTTGTTTTCCTTATGCCGGAGGCGGTAGCTCAACTTTTGTTCCTTTTGCCAGAAAAATCAGAGCAAACGTAGAATTTTTAGTTATTCAACCACCAGGTAAGGGAGCAAGATTCAAGGAAAAGCCTTATGACGATATGAAAAGCCTGATTGAAGACTTATATGTCAATATTAAGCCACTATTGAATGTACCGTACATCTTTTTAGGACACAGTTTAGGCAGCCGGATAGCTTTTGAACTGTTAAGAAAAATCGATGCAGAATCATTACCGTTACCCATTGAATTTATCGCCTCAGGTAGCAGAGGGCCGCAAGTTTCCGCCATCCGAAAACCAATAAGTGCTCTAGAAGATAAAGAGTTTACTATTGCATTGCAGGAATTTGGGCGTGTTAATCAAGAGATTATTGATAATGATGAATTACTTTCACTGATTTTACCTGCCATAAAGGCTGATTTTAAAATATCAGAAGAGTATTACTATTCCGGTACAGCATCTTTGGCTTGCCCTCTAACGGTATTCGGCGGAACAAATGATGCTCTGGTAGCAGAGCAAGAACTTTATTCCTGGCTTGATTTTTTCGAGCAGGATAAAAAAGTCATCATTTTTGAAGGTAGCCACTTCTTTATTGATGATAATAATGACCCGGTTATCGATGCTGTAGCAAATATCCTTGAATTAAAATTATCCAGACGGCCATACACACTCCTGTCAAGTGCTTAACTAATACTCTATAAAAGAACAAATTCCTGGTCACATATTAGTCTATGTTTCTGGGATTTTGTTCTATTGCCGCCGTGATGAAACTTGAAGCTTATTAGGCATATTATAAGAGGCTCAAGGCTATTTTTCGAATCACATGAAAATTATCTATATTTTTGTAATGATGAGAAAACAAATAAACCCTTCTTCTATTTTTCCTTTCAGAAAAAGGAAATTTAAACAATGAAAGAATAAAAATAATATTAAACAGTCTATAATATTTTTACTGGCGAGTTTACTTAGATAATCATCATTGAAAAGATAAAAGATTTATTGGTGGAGGTCTCAGCATGGAGAAATTTACTGACAAATTAATCAGTCTGGATCGTTTTCTTTTACGACTCTTACGTTTCTTTCTTCATGCTCTTATCATTTTTTTAATCGGTATTATTCCTGGAGTATTAGGCTTTTTCCTGATTGAAAACCATGCTATTCCTGATGCGCTTTTAAATTCTATTTCAATGATTGGAACGCAAAGCCTACATATTGAGCCAACCAGTACACTGGGAAAATATTTTGCGGCTGTTTATGGCTTATTTCTACAAGCGATCTTTTTCATTGCTGTCGGATTGGTGGTTACACCATTTGTTCATCGTATATTACATAGCTGGCATATTGATGATGAAGACGAAGATAAAAAGAAATAATTCATCATTCTTACTTTATGCCGCACCTAACCAGCAGATTATTGTGATAAATGTGACAATTACGACAAAACAAAATAGCTCTTCCCCAATCATATTTGTATAAAATTTCAAATAATCATCTCAAATATATAAGGCAGAATAATGAATAAAGGCAATTGCTTGTGTGGTGCAGTAGAAATAAAAACTAACCAAAGTATTGAAAATATCAATGCCTGCCACTGTGAAACATGCCAGAAATGGAATGGAGGCCCGTTTTTAGCTGTAGATTGCAAAAACGATTTGCAAATAGCGGGTAATGAGAATGTTTCAATCTATCCATCTTCAGAGTGGGCAGAGCGGGCTTTCTGTAAAAACTGTGGAACTCACCTCTTTTACCATCTGCATCAACCTGGTACTTATATCGTCCCAGTTGCGCTATTTGAAAATAGTAACTCAGGAAAATTATCTAAACAGATCTTTGTCGACAGCAAACCCGGCTATTACAACTTTGTTGAAAAAACACCAATGTTGACTAAGCAAGATATTCTTAACTTATTTAAATAACCATTAGCATGAGGGGAAATTCCCCTCGTTGCATTTTTCAGGACAAACAAGCTTTATAACAAATACGTCTCATAAAAAATAATTGCTTTTACATTTACTCTATTGATATGTAACAATTTTATTTCTGTTTTACACTAATCCCAGTATAATATAGTCTTTATCAAGAACAATTTAATTTGATTTGAGCGTCAGAGTAACTCTATGTCGAATTATATTATAAAAATCATAAAGATAAATTCAGTTCATCCATTGGGATTTTCTTAATTTGTCACTATTTTCAGTAGGTATTACGTTGGTGGAGAAGTTGTTTGATTAATGTTTTATTAGTTGATGATCACGAACTAGTTCGCATTGGCGTGAAAGGCATACTTGATGACGTACGGGGAATTAAAGTTATAGGAGAAGCCAGTAGCGGAGAAGATGCCGTTAAATGGTGCAGGTCAAACAACACGGATGTCGTTATGATGGATATGGGAATGCCGGGAATAGGAGGCCTTGAAGCCGCGAAAAAAATCATTCGCTATTCACCGGATACCCGCGTAATTATGTTGACTATCCACACAGACAGCTCCCTGCCGACAAAAGTGATGCAGGCCGGAGTCAGAGGATATTTGAGTAAAGCAGCAACGCCTCAGGATATGATCAACGCTATCCGAACAGTTTATGCAGGGCAACGCTATATCTCTCCTGATATTGCCCAACGGATGGCACTCGATCAGCTATCCCCGCAAAAAGAGAACCCGTTGGATGAACTGTCTGAGCGAGAGCTCCAAATTATGACAATGATAACTCAGGGTAAAAAGGTGAATGAGATATCGACGTTACTCAACCTCAGTCCGAAAACAGTAAACAGCTACCGCTATAGGATGTTTAACAAATTGAATATCAAGGGTGATGTAGAATTAACTCATATAGCAATACGCTATGGTTTGCTTGATGCACCCAATATGATAAATCATAGTGGATGATAACAGTGATGGGTGGTAAATCGTGGCAGAGCAATTTGATTCAAAGGCATTTTTAAAAACAGTAACCAGTCAACCAGGTGTCTATCGAATGTATGATACCACTGGCACGGTGATTTATGTCGGTAAAGCCAAGGATCTGAAAAAGCGGCTATCCAGCTATTTTCGTGCACAAGTGGGCAGCCGCAAAACAGAATCGCTGGTGAAAAATATCGCCCAAATCGATGTCACCATAACCCATACAGAGACAGAAGCACTTCTACTTGAACACAACTACATCAAACTTTATCAGCCTCGCTACAATGTATTACTGCGGGACGATAAGTCTTACCCGTATATTTTCTTAAGTGGTGATATACACCCTCGTCTGGCTATATACCGTGGTGCCAAACATGCTAAGGGGGAATATTTTGGGCCATTTCCAAATTCCCATGCAGTACGTGACACATTAGCACTTTTGCAAAAATTATTTCCCATTCGCCAATGTGAAGACAGCGTATACCACAATCGTTCCAGGCCCTGCCTGCAATACCAGATTGGCCGCTGCCTTGCCCCTTGTGTCAAAGGATTTGTGACAGATGAAGAGTATCAGCAGCAGGTAGAATACGTCCGCCTGTTTCTGTCCGGCAAAGACCAGCAGGTACTGACCAAGCTGATTAAAAGAATGGAAGATGCAAGCAAACAACTTAACTTTGAAGATGCAGCACGTTATCGTGATCAGATTCAAGCTGTCCGGCAAGTTACTGAACGGCAGTTCGTCTCTGGTGGAGAAGATGATCTGGATGCTATCAGTGTTGCTTTTGACGCCGGTATGGCATGTGTGCATGTTTTATTCATTCGTCAGGGCAAAATTTTGGGTAGCCGTAGTTACTATCCCAAAATCCCAATCGATACTAAATTAGATGAAGTAGTACAAACTTTCCTTGGTCAGTTTTACCTTCAGGGCAGCCAGAACAGAACATTACCAACAGAGATTTTGTTGGACTTCTCATTACCGGAGAAAGAATTACTGGAAAGTTCCCTTTCTTCCTTATCCGGCAGAAAAGTTCATATTCAACCGCGCCCAAGAGGTGACAGAGCCCGCTACCTCAAACTGGCACGCACCAATGCAGCCACAGCATTAACCAGTAAACTTTCTCAGCAATCGACAATTCACCAACGCCTGGCCGCACTTGCTGAATTTGCAGGCATTGAAAAAATTCACAGAATGGAGTGCTTCGACATTAGCCATACTATGGGTGAACAAACTGTTGCATCCTGTGTTGTATTCGATAGCAATGGCCCTGTACGTTCTGAATATCGTCGCTATAACATAACGGGAATAACAGCAGGAGATGACTATGCTGCAATGAATCAGGTTTTGCGTCGTCGATACAGCAAAGCAATTGATTCAGCCAAAATCCCTGACATTATCTTTATAGACGGCGGCAAAGGACAGCTAACGCAAGCAATAGAAGTTTTTCGCTCATTAAATGTCGAATGGGATAAAGAACATCCCAAACTGATTGGTGTAGCAAAAGGGAGTGACCGTAAAGCAGGTTTGGAAACTCTATTTTTCACAGTAGAAAGCGAAGGCATAGCTCTTCCTCCTGACTCTCCGGCATTACACGTCATTCAACACATTCGTGATGAATCTCATAACCATGCTATAACAGGTCATCGTCAACGTCGGGAAAAAATGAAAAAGACCAGCACACTGGAATCTATAGAAGGAATTGGGCCAAAACGTCGACAAATGCTGTTAAAATATATGGGAGGATTACAGCCCTTACGCAACGCAAGTGTAGAAGAGATCGCAAAAGTGCCTTCTATCTCTTATTCACTGGCAGAAAAAATCTATAATGCGTTGAAACACTAAGAGTATTGATGCACCATACTAATAAACTTTACATGGCCAGATAGTTACTAAGCATTATGCAATTAAATATTCCAACATGGCTTACCCTGTTTCGTATTGCCTTAATCCCGTTTTTTGTTTTGGCGTTTTATCTGCCTTTCCAATGGGCACCGATGTTATGCGCCATCATCTTTATTATCGCTGCTGCGACAGATTGGTTTGATGGTTTTCTTGCCCGCTTATGGAAACAGACAACACGTTTTGGTGCATTTCTCGATCCAGTTGCAGATAAAGTAATGGTTGCTACCGCATTGGTATTGATAACTGAATATTATCACACCTGGTGGATAACCTTACCGACAGCAACAATGATTGCACGAGAGATCATTATCTCTTCCCTTCGGGAATGGATGGCTGAACTGGGAAAACGCAGCAGTGTAGCAGTTTCCTGGATGGGAAAATTCAAAACAACCGCACAGATGGCTGCATTGGTTGCTTTATTATGGCGTCCTAATGTTGAATTAGAAGTTAGTGGATTCATCTTATTATACGCTGCAGCAATCTTAACATTCTGGTCAATGTTTCAATATTTGAGCGCGGCATGGGGTGACTTGCGTGAAACCTGATCTAAATGACGCAAAAATCACCGAACGAACCGATTTTATAAATAATTGTGTTGACTCATTTCGTGAAATAAGTAGAATGCAACGCATCGAACGGCACATGAGGTTTACAAAATAAATTAAGTAAATCAAGCGGTTCGGAGGAAAGGCGGGAATAGCTCAGTTGGT
>NZ_CAWMEB010000430.1:0-4632 GCF_963866145.1 Xenorhabdus sp. NBAII XenSa04 | reverse complement strand
AACACTGTGATTGGGTCCAGTCACTGTTCCATAATTATGGAAGGTGCCGGCATGACTGCCAGATTCGATAATAAACGTTGCGAGAGCAGAGTTGGCAATCTTCCCCTGAGACAGTATTCCATAATTATCAAGAGCATTAAGTGTTGAAGTTGTAACAGATATTCCATCAATCGATCCTTCTTCCCGATTTAGGATGGTATCTACATGTCCATATTGACCATTATTTGCGTCAATCGCCTGCTGGATTGTTATTGAATTGAATGAGTTAGGATCATTGTTGCCTGTGATTGAGCTATAATTATCCAGCATATTCATTTGACCAGAAACCCATACGGCTCCGTTGACGCCACTTATGGTTCCGTGATTAAGCAGCTTTCCAACAGAACCACTGTGAGTTACTGTGACTCCCCCCGTTCCCTGCAAACCCCCTCTATTCTCAATGTAATCGACTAAAATTATTGGTGCCAGATTATCGTTAACGCCGACATTAACCGCACTGTGTTTCAGGCTGTAGCGATCCGATAAGTCTATTCCTTTAGGAACATCGATCGACGCATTCTGCTTAATAGTAAGATTTTCGCCATTTGAGAGATTACATGGTTCTGTCTCATTTCCAGAAATGGTGGTTTGCGCATTCGAAGAGCCGCATGATGAGACCGCTATTGCATCAACACTTATTACAGGAAACAATAAAGCTATTCTAAGGGCTATTGGGAATACAGTGTGCCTGTAGATCTTCATAAAAGGAATCCTAAATAACTTGCCTTGCGTTTCGTTTAAGTAAGGGAGCTAAACTGCCTGATGCATGACAAAATGTTTGTCAACGAAAGCAAAATCGTGAAGACGATCGTGTTATAGTTACTTTAGGAGAACTTTACTGTTACGTCGATGATTTCTGACAAAAATTGACACCTTCCTAATATTGGGTTTGTCCTTCTTGCCGTGCTGTCAAAGGTGTTCACCGTAATGACTATTCTCGCGTGGGTCATCAGCGTTACCTTTGCCAATCTTGTCGTTATACCTGATCACTGGAATTGACTTAAATTGAATGCTATCCTGGAATACATCAGCAAATTTTCCTGACACAGAAGTAAGACGAAAAGTGGCCACTCACGTTTTGGACCCAAGAACAAAGAAAATACTGAGAAGTTATGGCCTTGCTGGTGCTTTTCAAAATTGTGCTCTATATGACTGATGGTTGGCATATGAAAAGGAAGCAGCGGGAGAACTTCATATCGTCAGTCAATGTTACACGCAACGGATGGAAAGACACCATTGGAACCTGCGCTAACATCTGGTCAGGCTCACACGTAAGACACAGTTTTTACCTGGGAATATCGTGTTGAACTTGGAAAGTGAACAAAACACAGAGTCATGAAAATGGCTGATTATCAAACAGCATCCCATTATACCTTCAATTTTACCGACGGAATACCTAAGCCTTTGTTGGATCGAATTTGAGAAACGAGTGCTCAGTTTGGCGGGATCTTCCAAGAAAATTCTTATCGCTTCAAGTGTCTATCTCTTTGGACCAACAGACTTTTTCGAGTAATCCATTTTCGTGTCCATTTATCACGTTCTTCTCATCTTTGATCTGATAGATATCCGCCAGCTTATGGATTGTTCTTAACCAGTTATTCGTCTTCACTGATAAAAACGTTAGTTAAATATAAATATTAGTTATTATGATTGAATAGGATATTTCACTTATAGAATTAACAATTAAAATCACTCATAGTAACGACATAAACAAAAAAATTTAACGGCATAATAAAAAACCTTATTTAATATAAAAAACATTAAACCACAATAAAATTATGTGTTTATATTTAACATTAGTAAAAATGTGTTAACTATCACATTTCAATGTAATTAAAAATTCCCGTTTCATTTGAGATAACAAATTAAAAAAGAAGAAAAGACAGATGCTAAAAATAGCAAGATGATAATTTAATTATTTGTTTTTTAAGGGGAAAATTCAGAATAAAATATGGTTACCACGCTAAGTGTTTTAAAGTTCTATTAATGTGTTATTTTTTAGAACAAAATTTAAGAGTAAGATCACGTTTTCAATGATAAATAATATATCATTAAGTTTACGATCGCTTTCTCACTACCAACATAATGTATAAAAATACACTTTACTATCATTAATCAATGGAATAAAAACAACTATGTTTAAAAACAATAAAGGGCATAATATGAGAAAAATGGATAATCTGGAGTTTAGAATATTACAACTTCTTAGAAAAAATCCTTTTCTCGCCCAACAAGAAATTGCTGATGTTATTGGAATCAGCCGTTCAAGCGTCGCAGGACATATCCTGAATTTACAAAAAAAGGGACATATAAGAGGGAAGGGTTACATTTTTTCCAGCGGAAATTATGCTGTAACTGTAGGTGCTTCCAACATGGATATTACCAGCTTCGCTTCGACTGAATTATTAAAGAAAGATTCCAACCCAGGGAAAACAAAATATACGCTAGGTGGTGTTGCTCGAAATGTTGCACATAACATTGCCGCGTTAAAGAATGACAGCTATTTAATTTCTGTGATAGCGCCAAGTCCGATTTGTAATAGTAGTGCTGCCCCTATTGTACGCAGGCTTATTCTTTTTTTGTTGACTGAAAATATATATCCAATGGAAAGGAGTAAGACGATACCTACCATACTGCGAAAAATATCCATTTATTTTTCTTTTCCTCGTTTGGCTAATTTAGAATGTGATTTTTTATGGAGAAGTGTTGTCAACTTCTACTCCGTTCTCTGTATGCGAATAGTCTGTTTGATGGCAATCTTTATTCCTTTTTCTGGCATAGAAAAGATAAGGAGAGAGTTGTATCGATTTTTATAAATATACTTTCCTTTAGATGAAAAAATAATTTTTTATTACATGATAACGTGATGTAACTCACTGTCTAATATTGTAATACCCTAATGAAATTATGATTGTCATGTTATTTATACGGTTTGTCATAAAACACCGTCGTTCAGGAGCTGTCACAAAAAATCTGCATTATTCATTAGGATCTGAATTTCATTCTGTTGTGGGCGTGAAAGCGCCTACAGGGCTTGTGCTTTGATTTTACTACCCATTTCACCATAAATAATGACTTCCGTACCAGAAGGAATCGCTCCGGTTACTTGTCTCAGATTGATTTTTTTCAGTGATAAAATACGATATTGAATCCAATCATTATCACATGAGTAATTGCCTGGCATTCAGAGATAATCATCGTCATATTGATAATTTGCTGATGTGTGCCAAGCTGGCAGGATAAGTGAATTCAAATTGCCAGGTATGACAACAAGGATGGCAGAGATAACGCTGGTGACCCGAGCGAGAAAGCCCATGACGGGGAACAGTGGCATTAGCCAATAAGAATGTTTGGATCGCTTGGGCGTTAATCAATCAACAATCGGTTTATATTTCTTTGTGAGGGAAAATATTGGTAGTTGAAGTCCATAAGTTGATATGCTGACAGGTCGTATCGGATATCTGTGAACCTGGTAAATATCTTACAGCCTATTCAGAATCTTTTTCAGGCGTGACTATTTTTCCTGTATCCTATCGGGATGAGAAAAGCCTACATTAGTGACATCAGTCGAGAAGTCTTTCAGGAAATTGCCCCCTTGTTGCTCAGCAGCCGAAAACGCACATGCCCTCGTCGATGTGTATGAAGTGTTTTGCGCACTACTGTATATCCTCAAGAGTGATTGCCAGTGGGACAGGCTCCCTGTGATTTTCCCCGCAAAAGCACCGTGTATTACTATTTCAAACTTTGGAAAGATAAACCGTCAGAAACGGAACCCAGCCTGTTGGAACAGGCATTTAAAAAATGCGGTTGGCGAGACCCGTATCAACCGTGGTCGGAACTCCAGCACCACTTTTGTGATCATTGATGCGCAAAGCGTTAAGAACACAGATACAGCACGTGAAAAAGGCTATGATGCCGGTAAAAAGGTTTCCGGCATCAAACGACATATCCGGTAGATACTCAGGGTTTACCCATGCAATAACCGTTACAACGGCCAATGTTACGGACAGAAAAGGAGCCTTGATGACTTTTACCCTGCACAAAAAATCACTGTCCTGCGTGAAAAATGTATTAGCCGATGGCGGTTATACGGGGGGAACGTTTGCGGATGATGTGCATCCTATCCTGGGTGCGTCCGGTGAGATCGCCAAACGCAGTGAACTTCATACTTTCAAGGTGATCCCAAAGCGGTGGGTCGTTGAGCGTTCATTTGGTTGGAAAAATGCCGACGGCTATGGAAGAACTGCGAGGGGAATTTGAATATTCGCCTTCCGTTCGTCAATCTGGCATTCCTTGTCTTACTGCTGTGTAGAAAACATACTGAATAACCTCTAAGCTTGTGGAATTTCACAGCTAATCTTACCGGTGTAAATGTATTCGCAGCTAACTAAATCGTAAGTAGTCTCATGACAACCTAAGATTCCGGGCAGGATACTATTTTTATGATATTAGAAAGACTAATCTGTTGTGTTTTCTCCCCTTGAGGTAGGATTAAGACAGAAATGAAAAGGTGAGGTTCATTTTTTGCATTTTGCAAAAAAGAATTGTTTGCTGATGTTTCGTCATTTTTCCTGCACGCTTGCCGTCTGTGTT
>NZ_CAWMEB010000429.1:0-38429 GCF_963866145.1 Xenorhabdus sp. NBAII XenSa04 | reverse complement strand
AACGGATTGAATACGTGACCGACATTCTTTATGCTAAATACCCAATATTACAGTTACTACCTTAAGGAACTACATTGCTTTCGGGCATGGCATAAAATGATCAGAAAAAATAGTCAATAGAAGAAAGTCATTCAATATTGAGATGCTTTTTAATGCCAAACTATTCGACTGAAAGAATCGAATAATTTGGCGGGTTCTAATAATAGTTAATCGTGTTGCCTTCTTGCAAACAGCACGATCACCGCAGCGCTTAGTAGTAATAATGTTCCCGCCACGGTTAACACTGATAGGAATGAGCTATCAAAAGCGTGTCTTGCTGCACGGAGCAGTGACAAGGCCGCATCACCTTTTAAATTTTCTGCAACGATAATTGCTTCATCAATACTATTTTGTATCGAGCCACTCTGTACAGACTCTGGTATGATAACCTCGGTCGGTAGGGTGAATGAGGTCGTATAGATCGCTACCATCAGGCTACCGAGAACGGCTATCCCAATCAGGCCACCAAATTCATAAGCGATTTCTTCAATTGAAGCGGCTGTACCTACACTGTGCTCAGGAGCATTGAACATGATGGATGTAGAAGCTGCTGTCATAGCGGCACCGATGCCAAACCCGATCATGGCAAACGTAGTGATCTGTACTAACACGCCGGATTGGAAACCGATGAGATAACCAAAAATACCAAGTCCGGCAAAGATGAGTGAGAGCCACATAATTCTTCCTGCGCCAAATCTGGGGATAGCAATACCAGCCAAAGGCCCGGCAGCAAAAGAAGCTATGGGAATAGGCAGGATAAACAACCCTGCCTGTAAAGGTGATAAACCTACCACCAGTTGAAGCCGTTGACTGATTACAAGCTCCACTCCCACAAGGGCTGCTGTGGTAACAAAAGCCGTCGCGACTCCGGTGGCGAAGCCGTAAGAACGTAACAGATTAAAGTCGATAATTGGTGTGGATGAACGGCGTTGCCGACGAACGAACATCACCATGAAAACAATCCCGATGGCGCTGGTTATCATGGCAGTTTCCAGTGATGGTACTGGTTTACTCATTTCCTTGATCGCCAAGGTAATACCAATCAGACCGATCATGATTTGAATAGAAGCAAGCAGGTCAAATGAGCGACTCGGATTACTTTGACTTTTGTTAATGGTGATCAGAGCAAAGATAAACGCGATGATGACGATAGGAACGTTGATCAGGAAAACAGAACCCCACCAGTAATATTCGAGCAGTATCCCACCGATAACGGGGCCAAGCGCCGCTCCACCCGAAGCAACCGCTGACCAGATGCCGATGGCAAGAGCACGTTCATTCGGATCTTCAAAAGCCTGACGGACTATTGCCAGCGTTGCGGGCATCATCATTGCTGCACCAATGGCAAGTACCACTCGTGCACTGATCAAAGTACCGGAATTGGGAGCAAATGCGGCGATAAGTGATGCTATGCAGAATACAACCAGCCCGGAAGTAAATAGTTTCTTGGCACCGAAACGGTCACTTAACGCTCCTGTACCGGGAAGCAGGCCAGCAATGGTCAATGAATAGGCGTTCATAATCCACAGTTTTTCGGTGGAAGAAGCGCGCAGGTCATGTGTCAGGCGAGGCAAGGCTGTATAGAGAACAGTCATGTCGATAACGATTAGAAAAAGTGCGCTGGAAATGACAGCCAGCACGAGCCAGCGAATATTCGATTTCATGCGAGAACTCATCAAAATGGTTGAGGGATACTGTGTCGTTCAAGTTTTGACGGTACAATATCCTACCATTATAAATACATACGTATTGAATGAAAAGGAGTCTTCCATGGGACGACGTAAAACAATTGACCGGGAAGTTTTGTTGGATGCAGCGGAACAAATTGTAACAACATATGGTGCTGCGGCTCTGACTATTGATGCAGTGGCAAAATCGGTGGGGATCACTAAGGGTGGGGTTCAGTACAGTTTCAGTACGAAGGACGCACTCATTGATGCGATGTTTGAACGTTGGGAACTGAGTTACCAAGAGCAGTTTTGCACAATAGCCGGGGAAGATCCTGATCCACTGACAGCAGTACGTGCGCATGTTGAGGCCAGCCAGCATTCTGATGATGTATCATCTGCGAAAGCGGCAGGTTTACTGGCTGCTTTACTTCAAACACCTGAACATCTTGAGTCAAGTCGTGCCTGGTATAGTCAGCGTATAGCTGGTCTGGAGACAACGACGGAAGAAGGGCGTCGGGCACGCTTAGCTTTTCTGGCCACAGAAGGGGCATTCGTCCTGCGTTTCTTTGGATTAATGGAGATTGGTAAGGATGAATGGGCCGATATTTTCACCGATATTCTTGACATGATGCCATGCAAAAATAACGAATAAAACAGAGCCAATTAATCAGGGACGTTAATAATAACTTTGTTATATAACTTATTGATTGTGTTTATCGCAATCGTTTTCTTTTTTGACCTTGGAGGATAACGATTTGTTCTGATTTCCGGTAGGATAGGGCGAAAACTTCATCTTTTAGGAAATAAAATATCAATGAGCACACCCCATTCTGGCTCTGTAAATCGTCAGGGCTTACTTCAGCGCGTGTTTAAATTAGAGGAACATGGCACGACAATCCGTACCGAAATGATCGCCGGGCTTACAACCTTTCTAACCATGGTTTATATCGTCTTTGTGAATCCACAAATTTTGTCTGTTACAGGAATGGATATCAAAGCCGTATTTGTTACTACCTGCCTCATCGCTGCACTTGGCAGTATTATGATGGGAATAACGGCAAACTTACCGGTTGCTGTTGCTCCCGCGATGGGGCTGAATGCTTTTTTTGCTTTCGTCGTAGTCGGTGCCATGGGTATTTCATGGCAGGTTGCAATGGGGGCGATTTTCTGGGGCGCAGTAGGGTTATTAATCCTGACTATTTTCCGCATTCGTTACTGGATGATAGCTAATATCCCCGTAAGTTTGCGCGTCGGTATTACCAGTGGTATCGGGCTTTTTATTGCCATGATGGGGCTGAAAAATGCCGGCATTATCGTACCGAATCCAGATACTATCGTCTCCATCGGCAATTTTGCTTCCCACAATGTACTGTTGGGTACATTGGGCTTTTTTATCATTGCGATCTTAGCAGCACGTAATTTTCATGCAGCAGTATTGCTGTCCATCGTAATAACGACGGGGATCGGGTTTATGATGGGGTATGTGGAATATCAGGGGGTTTTTGATCTGCCACCCAGTGTAATGAGTGTTGTTGGTAATGTTGATGTGAAAGGCGCTCTGGATATCGCGTTAGCCGGGGTTATTTTTTCTTTTATGCTGGTAAACCTGTTTGATTCGTCCGGTACGTTGATTGGTGTAACTGATAAAGCCGGTATTGCTGACAGTAATGGTAAATTCCCGCGGATGAATCAGGCACTGTATGTTGACAGCATTAGCTCAGTTGCTGGCTCTTATATCGGAACTTCTTCGGTAACCGCCTATATAGAGAGCTCTTCTGGCGTCTCTGTTGGTGGGCGTACCGGATTAACTGCCGTTGTTGTCGGTATTCTATTCCTGCTGGTGATGTTTATTTCTCCATTGGTTAGTATGGTTCCTGCTTATGCTACAGCAGGTGCGTTGGTTTATGTGGGGGTTCTGATGACATCCAGCTTGACACGGGTGAAATGGAATGACCTGACTGAATCCGTCCCGGCATTTATTACCGCTGTTATGATGCCATTCAGCTTTTCTATTACCGAAGGTATCGCATTAGGATTTATCGCCTATTGCACTATGAAACTGGGAACAGGGAAATGGCGTGAAATTGGCGCTTGCGTTATTGTCGTTACTTTACTGTTTATATTGAAAATGGTGTTTGTGGATGCCCATTAAACACGATGCTGGCTAACCTGAAGTTGTGTTGAGAAGAAAAAGCCTGACGGTATACTCACTTTCAGGCTTTTTTGTGGTCACTGGAAACTTATTGAGGGTATTGACTGTTTTTGGGCGCAACAAAGCCGATGCAGACGATCTCAGGTTCCGCACTTGGCTGAGCTTGAAACGTAAATTCTTCTTTGTGATTGATCGTTAATTCAGTCCAGGTTGTCAGTGTTTGTTGAAAGTTTTCCTGTGAGCAATTTGTTCCCCTTTTTCCTACCAGTAAAGCACCATATTTCACAATATCGCTCTGTTTAATATGGCGGTTGTATATATTGGGTGGTGCACCATTGTCTATTTCCCACGGTTGTATGGTTTGAGGACGATAGTGACTGTAAAACGTCAGCCATTGGTGCAGATATTCACCTCCAACGTAATGCAGTGGTGTTGGGTACAATTCATTCCAGTGCTGATCAAGTTGGCTGGTAAAGGTTTTTATCCCTTCAAATTTTTCGCCAGCGCCCCGGACATTGGCCAGCATGACACTGGCATAGCCGATAAGAACCAGCACACCAAGCAAGGCCAAACCTCGCAATATTCCCAGTAAAGATTTATGGGGTGGTACAGTTATCGAACCTACCAGTAGTGCAGGTGCAACCGCCATGAATGGCTGGAGCCATTCAGTCATCCGTCCACCCTGATTAAAAGAGAACCAGGCATAGATAATCAACAGGGGTAACAGAATAACGATATTAACCAGCTTGTTGGATTGTTGCTTTGGCCAGCCAATTTTTCCACCTGACAGATAAATAATCACTCCTACGATGATGAGAGGATAGAACACCGCAAGTACCGCGCGTGTAGTATGCAGATTAAATCTATGCTCGATTTGAGAGTCTACCCATTTAAATGCAGAAAAATCGTTATGTGCCAGCCACCAGGCATTGGGTAATATCAGTATAAGCCACAATGCAATGGCGAGATAAAAGAGCGGCTCCCGATAATGACGTCGTACCTTGGGAACGAACAGGGAGAGCAAAAAGATTGAACCAACGATCGCCAGTGAAGAATATTTGCCCATTGTAGCCAGCCCTGTTGCTAATGCGAATGCCAGCCACCATTTTGGATGGTCATCAATGGCTTTCAGGAAGAACAACAGTGACCACGGCCACAGCATCACCAACAGGTAATTATCGTTATAAGGAATAATATCGAAATTAATGATACCAGACAGATTGAGTGTTAGCATGGCAAGCCAGGCTAATTCAACTTTGCCTGTTAACCGGAAGGCCAGACGCCAGACGCCAAGCATACCTATGGCAATGGCAACAAAATGGGTGAAATACCAGTAAAAGCTGAGAGAGATATGACTAATATAGATCGCTGGTAACATCACAGTGCCTACCAGCCACGGATTTTTCGGGGATCCCCATTCGCCATTCATGCCCCAGTTTAAGGCTTCAACAGCATCATATGGAACAGTCGGATCCAGTGAATAACTTGCTACTGTCCATAAGACAGCATAACCAATGCACCAAAGATACAGAGGTATGCGATAAGAAGTATCGAAGAAACGCATAGAGAATTGATGCTCATAATACTTAAGTTAAGATAACCTGAAATATTAGTCGAACTCGAAAGAATAAGTAAATGACGTTGGATGTTATAAGTGGATTCTGTTAGATTCCGCCGAAAATATCTTGATAACACGAGTTGAGTCACAAGCTATGAGTCAATTAAAGAAAAAATCCCCTGTAAAAACGTCAGTGGGTAAGCAAAAAAGAAAAAGCCGTGAAGAGTTGAACGCTGAAGGACGTGAGCGTAAACGCCAGAAAAAACAGCGTGGTAATCAAGCCGGTAGCCGTCACCAGGATAACAGTAATCAAAAAAAACAGTCGGGAACAAAGCAGGAACGAGATCCTCGTATCGGCAGTAAAGCGCCGGTTCCTTTGATCATCGGCGAAAAAGCGGTAGTAAAAAAAACAATAGTAAAAAAACCAGTAGCAGAGAAGTTTAAGGCAACGTCAAAACCTCGTTTATCTCCGCAGGAAGAGCTGGAAATGCTGGAAAATGATGAGCGTCTGGATAGCTTGCTGGCACGCCTTGAGCAAGGTGAAAAACTTTCTCAGGAAGAGAATGACTATGTCGATAATATGCTTGATCGTATTGATACCCTGATGGAACAGTTGGGTATTGCGCTGGAAGATGATGGCAGTGAAGAAGAACAGCAGGACGATATCATGCAGTTGCTGAAAGGGAAGTAATTCCTGATAAGTCAGCAACTTATGAGAAATAAGTCGTTCTGGTTATAACTTGTTGTGATCATAAAGGCGGGGGCAGCCCGGAATATACTCAATGATAAAGTCTATAACCATAGTGTTTGCATGGTATTTGTTATAGTAATTGGGTAAACTACGGTGGCTATTTGATGGGCTAAAACAACGGAAGGAGTAAGCATGTCAGAGCAAGCCATTGTCTGGGATCTGCCTTTGATCCAAAAATATAATTATTCAGGGCCTCGCTATACTTCATACCCAACAGCATTGGAGTTTAACCAACAGTACGGTAATACCGCGTTTGCACAGGCCGCTGCGCGTTACCCTGATCGCTCTCTTTCCCTTTATGTCCATATCCCATTCTGTCACAAACTTTGTTATTTCTGTGGCTGCAATAAGCTGGTGACTCGTCAGAAACATAAAGCAGATGAGTATCTGCAAGTTTTGGAAAAGGAAATCACAGCGCGGGCAAAATTGTTTGCTCAGAGGAAAGTCAGCCAAATGCACTGGGGAGGAGGGACGCCAACTTATCTGAACAAGACACAGATCAGCCGATTGATGGCAATATTGCGTAGTCACTTCCACTTTCTGCCTGATGCAGAACTTTCCATTGAAATTGACCCACGTGAAATTGAACTGGATATCATTGACCATCTACGTCATGAAGGTTTTAACCGCCTGAGTATGGGGGTGCAAGATTTCAATAAGGAAGTTCAGCGTCTGGTTAATCGGGAACAGGATGAAGATTTTATTTTCGAATTGGTTAATCGTGCCCGTGAAACTGGCTTTACCTCCACCAGTATCGATTTAATTTATGGTTTGCCGAAACAGACTGCGGAAAGTTTCGCTTTCACTCTGCAACGAGTGTTGGCGTTATCTCCTGATCGTCTGAGTGTATTCAATTACGCTCACATGCCGAATTTGTTTGCAGCACAACGTAAAATTAAGGAGATTGATTTACCGAATGCAGCACAGAAACTGGATATTTTGCAGCAAACAATTACTACTCTGACAGGTAATGGCTATCAGTTTATTGGTATGGATCACTTTGCCCGTCCTGATGATGAACTGGCTATTGCTCAGCGGGAAGGGGGACTACATCGCAATTTTCAGGGATATACCACACAAGGAGAGTGCGACTTACTGGGAATCGGTGTTTCTGCTATCAGTATGTTAGGTGACAGTTATGCACAGAACCAGAAAGAGCTGAAAACCTACTATGCAGCAGTAGAAACGCAGGAGCATGCGTTGTGGCGTGGTTTGAATCTGACGCTCGATGATTGTATCCGCCGTGATGTGATTAAGTCATTGATTTGTAATTTTAGGCTGAATTTTGCTGATATTGAACAGTGCTACGGAGTGAATTTTACGGATTATTTTGCTGAAGATCTGCAATTATTGGTGCCGCTGGCGGAAGATGGGCTGGTCAAGGTCACTGAAACTCAAATTCAGGTATCACCGCAAGGACGTTTGTTAATCCGAAATATCTGCATGTGTTTTGACCGCTATATGCGTAATCAGATGCGTCAGAGACAGTTTTCGCGGGTGATATGAATTCAAGCTCAGAGTTGAGTATACGGTTTATACTACTGCCTGTAGCGCTGATATACCGCCAAGGTGCTAATTGGTCTCTCGACGGGGTTAATACCAACCTGACAGTCAGTTGGGATAGCAAAGCTATTTGTTAACTTATCCCAATCCCAGTTCCTTCAATTTCCGCGTTATTGTATTCCTTCCCCAGCCGAGTAAACGGGCGGCTTCCTGTTTATGTCCATTCGTATGTGTCAGAGCGCAGTTAAGTAAGGTACGTTCTAACCGCGGTAATATATCAGAAAGGAGATCAACCTGGCCTTCCTGTAAGGCTTTTTCTGCCCATATAGCCAATTGCTGTGACCAATCTCCTGAGGATGAAGGGAAGGAAGCAGGAGGATTATTTGTTTGCTTAGAGGACTGACTTTCAATTAAATCCGTCGGTAAATCCTGCACCAGAATTTCCTTACTGGCTGCCATCACGGTCAGCCAGCGACAGACGTTCTCTAACTGACGGACATTTCCAGACCATGACAGGTGCATCAGAGCGGTTTCGGTATCAGGATGTAGTGTTTTCGCTTCAACGCCTAGCTCTTTGGCTGTTTGTTGCAGAAAATGTTGGGCCAGACGAGGGATATCTTCTGCACGATCTCGCAAAGGTGGTAACTGTACGCGGATCACGTTCAGACGATGATAGAGATCTTCACGGAATTTACCCTCTTTAACCCGTTGCTCAAGGTTCTGGTGGGTTGCCGCAATAATTCGTACATCAACTTTTACTGGTGCATAGCCACCTACGCGATAGAATTGCCCTTCTGCCAGAACGCGCAAAAGACGCGTTTGGATATCTAGTGGCATATCGCCGATTTCATCCAAAAACAACGAGCCTCCATTAGCTTGCTCAAAACGCCCGTGGCGAACCTGATTAGCACCAGTGAAAGCGCCTTTTTCATGACCAAATAATTCTGACTCAATTAAATCTTTTGGGATTGCGGCCATATTCAAAGCAATAAAAGGGGCTGCGGCTCTTGGACTATGGCGGTGCAGGGCATGGGCAACCAATTCTTTCCCTGTGCCTGATTCACCATTGATTAAGACGCTAATGGAGGAGCGGGAAAGCCGTCCGATAATCCGGTATACCTCCTGCATGGCAGGAGCTTCTCCAATCATTTCAGAGACTGATGACGTTATCTTAGAATTACGGGATGAGTGTTGTTGTTCCCGGTAATGACTTAATGCACGTTCAACCAACGCGACAGTTTCATCAATATCGAATGGCTTCGGTAGATAATCGAATGCACCGTGTTGATAGGCACTGACGGCTGCATCCAAATCGGAATGGGCAGTCATAATGATGACCGGAAGTTGTGGATATTTCTGTTTGATTTGATTGAGTAAATTTAATCCATCCAGACCCGGCATACGGATGTCTGACAGCAAAACTTCGGGACAACCTTGTGATAGTGCTGCCAATACGGAATCTGCGTTTTCAAAACTCGTGCACTCCATACCTGCGCCGCTCAGTGCTCGTTCAAGTACCCAACGGATAGAGCTGTCGTCATCAACGATCCAGATTTTTCCTCGTTGCATGGTATCCCCTATTTCTT
The DNA here is from genome assembly GCF_963866145.1 of Xenorhabdus sp. NBAII XenSa04. NCBI lineage: Bacteria > Pseudomonadati > Pseudomonadota > Gammaproteobacteria > Enterobacterales > Morganellaceae > Xenorhabdus > Xenorhabdus sp. NBAII XenSa04. The sequence goes on along the minus strand of NZ_CAWMEB010000429.1, from coordinate 29,170 downwards.
GATAGGCAGGTAAATGGAAAACTCCGTATGTCCCGGCCAACTGGTGAATTCGATTTTTCCAGAATGTTGATCAATAAGACTGCGGGCAATAGATAAGCCTAGCCCGGTTCCTCCCTCATGCCCACTCACCATTGGGTAGAATAGCGTATCCTGAATACCGGGAGGAATACCTGGCCCATTGTCTTTAATATCAATTCTGGCAGCTAAGCGATAACGCTCACCATGTAAGGTGATTTGGAATGCTGTTCGGGTTCGTAAGGTGATTATGCCACCTTTACTGCCTAATGCCTGTAGAGCATTGCGGGTAATATTCAATAAAACCTGTTCAATCTGATCAGGGTAATGGGACAGCTCCGGCAGGCTAGGATCATAGTCCTTGATTAATGTGACATTGTCGGGCATTTCCAGTGATACCAGTTGATAAACCCGTTCTACTACATGGTGAATGCTCTGGCGGATCTGGGCTCCGGGATGTTGTGGCCCCAGTAATCGATCCACAAGGGTGCGAAGCCTGTCTGCCTGTTCGATAATGACTTGAGTATATTCTTGTAGGGAGGGATCTGGCAGTGTTTTTGCCAACAATTGTGCGGCTCCCCGTAAACCTCCCAGAGGGTTTTTGATCTCATGTGCCAGCCCCCGAACCAATTCCCGCGCAGCCGCCTGCTGTGCCTGTTGTATCTGCTCTTGGCTTAAACGACGCTGGCTATCCATAGGAGCGAGTTCCAGCAGAATAAACTGTTCGGAAATTGGTTGGGCACTGAGCGACATAACATGTGAGTGATTGTTGATCACTAATAAGACTTCGTTATCCGTAAAACCATGCCCACGTATCAGACTGGAACGCATAAATTCCGTATCTAATGAGATATAGCTGAACAATACCGGAAGAGGAGTGCCGAATAATTTATGTGTACTTTGTGCCAGAAGTTGCATGGCGGAATGATTGGCATAGTGGATAATGAAATCGTTATCCAGTACCAACACACTGTTTATCAGTGAATCAAGAATCTGTTCTGCTTTGGGAAAATCAGCCATTTCTATCCAACCTTTCAGCCTTTGCACTTTTTTGGTGCATTGTATCTTATTTGATCATGAATTGGTCACCCACTCTATTGAGAAGGAAGGTTCAGAGGGAAAAGAGCCCATCCGAAGATGGGCCAAAAGTTTCACGGCAACAAAATAAAAAAGAAAAAGGGTAATACTTTTAAGTACTACACACTGTAATACAGTTCAAACTCCAGAGGATGTGGAGTCATACGGACGCGTTCGATTTCACTGTTCAAGACACCAATGTAAGCATCAATTGCATCATCAGTGAAAACACCACCGCGGGTTAGGAATTCGCGATCTGTATCCAGTGCAGCCAGTGCTTCTTCCAGAGAAGAGGCTACAGTTGGGATCTCTTGGGCTTCTTCGGCTGGCAGGTCATACAGGTTTTTATCCATCGCATCGCCCGGATGTATTTTATTGATGATACCATCAAGGCCAGCCATAAGCAGAGCAGAGAAGGCCAGATAAGGATTGGCGGCCGGATCTGGAAAACGTACTTCAATACGACGGGCTTTACTGCTGGCTACAACCGGAATACGGATAGACGCAGAGCGGTTGCGGGCAGAATATGCCAGCATCACGGGAGCCTCAAAACCAGGTACTAAACGTTTATACGAGTTAGTGGTTGGATTAGTAAAGGCATTCAGGGCACGGGCATGTTTGATGATGCCGCCGATATAGTAAAGAGCCAGTTCAGATAACCCACCATATTTGTCGCCGGCGAACAGGTTGACACCGCCTTTAGCCAATGACATGTGACAATGCATTCCTGAGCCGTTATCTCCGACCAGCGGTTTTGGCATAAATGTCGCTGTCTTGCCGAAAGCGTGGGCGACATTATGTACCACATACTTATAAATTTGGGTTTCATCCGCTTTTTTGGTCATGGTGTTGAAACGAGTTGCGACTTCGTTCTGACCCGCCGTTGCCACTTCGTGGTGGTGGGCTTCCACAACCAAACCCATTTCCTCCATAGTCAGGCACATTGCTGAACGCAGATCCTGAGAAGAGTCCACCGGAGGCACAGGGAAATAGCCACCTTTAACTCCTGGGCGATGGCCTTTGTTACCGCCTTCATAGCGAGTGCCGCTATTCCAGGCCGCTTCGGTATCATCGATATGATAATAAGAACCTGAAATAGAACTGCCGAAACGGATATCATCAAACAGGAAGAATTCTGGTTCTGGTCCAAACAAAACAGTATCTGCAATATCACTTGCACGCAGGAAATCTTCTGCACGTTTTGCAATAGAGCGAGGGTCACGACCATAACCTTGCATTGTGCCAGGTTCCAGGATATCGCAACGTATAATGAGCGTGGCATCGTCAAAGAAAGGATCAAGCATTGCGGTAGATGGATCTGGCATGAGTACCATGTCGGATTCATTGATACCTTTCCAACCTTTGATAGATGAACCGTCGAACATTTTTCCATCTTCGAAGAAATCTTCATCAATCTGGTGGGCAGGAATAGTGATGTGCTGTTCTTTACCTTTAGTGTCAGTAAAACGTAAGTCAATAAACTTCACCTGATGTTCTTCAATCATGGACAAAACATGTTCAACGGACATATGAGTTCTCCTGGTTTACGTAGGCTGGATAAGGCGCTGACTGCCTTATCTTAAGTGGCTGATAGCGTCTTTGTATACAGCCAATTTTTATTGCAATTTTCAATGCCAGAGTACAATGCGAAAAGTGTGCCAACTTTTAAAAACCATTGAATCTGAATGTGTATATTTATAAACAGGTATAAAACTCAGCAAATGGATAAAAGCACACAGGGATAGTTAAGTATATTTGCACCAAATAGGTGAATAAAAAAGATAGTATGCACTATTTTGGTGAAAATAAATAAGGTTGAGCTGTTACAGATACTGTTATTATCACTTGAAGTTATGACACGTTTATATTCAGAAAATAGATAAACTTCAAAAGTGATGCACTTCACATTTATTTCACTCTGTAGCTATAACGTGTAAAATAGCACCATATTTGTGTTAAATGAGAGTAGCGTTGCGACCTGTCACGCTGTCTGTATTTAATATTTCTTCAAATAGCTAAAACGGTAAAAATACTTGTCAATTAATAACTTAAGAAATATTGCCATTATCGCTCACGTTGACCATGGCAAAACTACGCTGGTTGATAAACTCCTACAGCAATCCGGTACATTTGATGAGCGTACAGCGGCAACCGAGCGCGTGATGGATTCTAATGATCTGGAAAAAGAACGTGGTATCACCATTCTTGCAAAAAACACGGCTATTAAATGGAATGACTACCGTATCAATATCGTAGATACCCCAGGCCACGCCGACTTCGGTGGTGAAGTAGAGCGCGTGATGTCAATGGTTGACAGTGTTTTACTGCTGGTAGATGCGATGGATGGCCCGATGCCGCAGACTCGCTTTGTAACTCAGAAAGCCTTCGCCCACGGTTTGAAGCCAATCGTAGTTATCAACAAAGTTGATCGTCCTGGTGCTCGCCCTGATTGGGTAGTCGATCAGGTATTCGACTTGTTCGTAAACCTGGGTGCAACCGATGAACAGTTGGATTTCCCTATTGTTTACGCATCTGCACTGATGGGGATTGCGGGTAACGACCATACAGATATGGCAGAGGATATGACCCCGCTGTATCAGGCAATCGTTGAGCATGTTGAGCCACCTAAAGTTGATCTTGATGGCCCATTCCAGATGCAGATTTCTCAGTTGGATTACAACAACTACGTTGGGGTTATTGGTATCGGTCGTATCAAGCGCGGAACAGTAAGACCAAACCAGAACATCACTATTATTGATAGTGAAGGTAAGGCGCGTAATGGTAAAGTGGGTAAGGTTTTCAGTCACCTGGGATTAGATCGCATCGAGTCTGACAAAGCGGAAGCAGGTGATATCATTGCGATTACCGGTCTGGGTGAACTGAACATCTCTGACACGCTGTGTGAGGTTAATGCAGTTGAAGCTTTGCCGGCTTTGGCAGTTGATGAGCCTACCGTTAGCATGTTTTTCTGCGTTAACACCTCACCATTCTGTGGGCGTGAAGGTAAGTATGTGACTTCCCGCCAGATCCTGGATCGTTTGAAAAAAGAGCTGGTTCATAACGTCGCACTGCGCGTTGAAGAAACTGAAGATCCAGACGCTTTCCGTGTATCTGGTCGTGGTGAACTGCATCTCTCCGTCCTGATTGAGAATATGCGTCGTGAAGGTTTCGAATTGGCGGTTTCTCGTCCAAAGGTTATTTTCCGTGAAATTGATGGTCGTAAGCAGGAACCTTTCGAGCAGGTAACACTGGATATCGAAGAGCAGCATCAGGGTGATGTGATGCAGGCGCTTGGTGAACGTAAAGGTGAAATGCGTGATATGTTGCCGGATGGAAAAGGTCGCGTGCGTTTGGATTACGTGATCCCAAGCCGTGGTTTGATCGGTTTCCGTACTGAATTTATGACCATGACTTCCGGTACTGGTCTGCTGTACGCAACCTTCAGCCACTATGATGATATCCGTCCCGGTGAAATTGGTCGTCGCCAGAATGGGGTACTGATTTCCAATGGTCAGGGTAAAGCCGTTGCTTATGCTCTGTATGGCTTGCAGGAGCGTGGTAAGTTGTTCCTTGGTCATGGTACAGAAGTTTATGAAGGCCAGATCATTGGTATCCATTCCCGCTCCAATGACCTGACCGTAAACTGCCTGACAGGTAAAAAACTGACTAACGTTCGTGCTTCTGGTACAGATGAAGCGACAACGCTGACTCCACACATCAAGAAAACATTGGAGCAAGCGCTGGAGTTCATTGATGATGACGAACTGGTTGAAGTTACACCGCAATCAATTCGTCTGCGTAAACGTCATCTGACTGAAAATGATCGTCGTCGCGCAAGCCGTAGTAAAGAAGTTTAATGTCTTTTGAATAGCTTAGGGTGCTTCGGCACCCTGAGTTTTATCAGCGCTCTTCTGAGCCTGACCAAACTCTTCTCCCTGTTCGCTTACCTGCATTAGACTGCTAGTATTACGATTTAGTTAAATTGTTAACTGTTTCAATGACAATTGCTCAATAGCGTAATTTGTCTGTTCTTTGTCGTCTTACCCTTTTTTCTTGATTAAATTATGATAAAAGTACAAAACCATAAGCACCAGTCAGGAGGGATTATGCTGTACATTTTCGATATGGGTAATGTGATTATTGATATTGATTTTAAAAGAGTACTGGCTGTCTGGAGTAACTTAAGTGGTACACCACTGGCAACGTTGACGACCAAATTTACAATCGGAGAGGCATTTGAAAAGCATGAATGCGGGCAAATCACGGATACAGAATTTGTTGAAGCGTTGTGTGATGAAATGGAAATCTCACTCAGCTTTGAGCAATTCTCTGAAGGTTGGAACGCGATTTTCATTGGCGTCAGGCAGGAAGTCATTGAGTTAATGAATAAACTGAGGGAGCAGGGGCATAGAGTTGTTGTATTATCCAACACAAACCATTTACATCTCCAGTACTGGCCACAACACTACCCTGAAATCACTGCATCGGCAGATTTTCTTTATCTGTCCCAAGACTTGGGAATGCGTAAACCGAATCAGGATATTTTTAAATATGTGCTTGAAAAAGAAGGTGTAGCTGCTGAGCAGGCTGTTTTTTTTGATGATGTTTTGGAACATATTGATGCAGCAAAAAAATTAGGTATCAATGCCATTCATGTGACTGACAGGAAAGTCATTCCTGATTATTTTAAAACACATGACTTCTCACTTCCCAAAGCAACATAGTATCTTTCACATAACCGTTCTCATGTAACTGTTTCACATAACAGTTAACAGGTTCTAAATGGGATGGCATCTTGGCAAGCAAGGTTCTATCCCTACAGGTTACTCTATCTTTTATGGATCACTCACAAGAAAAATGATTGCATTAATTCAACGTGTAACACAGGCAGAAGTTGTTGTTGAGGGCAAAACTGTTGGAGAAATTGAGCAGGGGCTGTTGGTTTTTCTGGGGGTTGAAAAAGAAGATGATCAACAAAAAGCTCAGCGTCTGTGTGACAAAGTAATGGGATATCGCGTGTTCAGCGATGAGTATGGGAAAATGAACCTGAATGTCCAGCAAGCTAATGGGAGCTTATTGGTTATTTCCCAATTTACCTTGGCTGCTGATACTCAAAAAGGTTTAAGGCCGAGTTTTTCTGGTGGCGCTGAACCTCAAAAAGCTAACCAACTTTATCGCTATTTTGTTGAACAGTGCCGTGCAACTGGTATAAAAACAGAAATGGGGCAATTTGCTGCGGACATGAAAGTGAGTCTGACAAATGACGGGCCTGTGACTTTCTGGTTGCAAGTATGATGTTTACCTAATGGATTTCAGGATGCAGTAAACAAAGCTGCAATTTGAAAGACACCGGGTATAAGTGCGTACTTTATTCGGGAGCGATGAACATAACAAAATAAGATAACCATCGTTTGCTGTATGCATTTCCTTGACTACACATGACAACACGCGAAGAAGGGGCTGTTTCTATGTATCACCTCAGAGTACCTCAAACCGAACAAGAGCTGGAAACTTATTACCAATTTCGTTGGGAGATGCTGCGTAAGCCACTTCATCAACCGATTGGCTCAGAAAGAGATGCTTATGATTCGATGGCTCATCATCAAATGGTGGTGGATGAAATAGGCAAACCAGTTGCTGTTGGGCGTTTATATATCAATGCAGATAGTGAAGGTGCCATCCGTTTTCTGGCTGTTGACCCTAATGAACAGCAGAAAGGGTTAGGCACACTGATTGCAATGGCATTGGAATCTGTTGCCAGACAAGAAGGTGTAAAGCGGATTGTTTGCAGTGCGCGTGAGGATGCTGTTGATTTCTTTAGTAAGTTGGGTTTTCAAAACCGGGGCCTTATTAATGGTGCTCAGTCGTCTCCTCCTATTAATCACTTCTTGATGATTAAGCCGATTATGAGTCTTGATGATATTTTACACCGCCCGGACTGGTGTGCGGAATTGCAACAGGCGTGGTACAAGCACATTCCCTTGAGTGAAAAAATGGGGCTGCGTATTACTCAATACACAGGGCAACGTTTTATTACCACAATGCCGGAAGCAGGTAACCAGAACCCTCACCATACTATTTTTGCCGGTAGCTTGTTTTCTCAATCGACATTAACAGCGTGGGGATTGATCTGGCTGTTATTGCAGGAGCGCCAATTGGGAGGAGATATCATTCTGGTTGATGCAAATATTCGTTACCATAAACCAATCACTGGCCGACCTAGTGCTGTCGCTGACCTCAACAATATGAGCGGTGATTTAGCCCGACTTGCACGTGGCAATAAAGCGCGTGTTAAGCTGGAAGTACAAGTAAGCGGTGAACTGGGTGTGGGTAGTGTGTTCACCGGTACTTATATTGTATTGCCTGCTGAACGGACTTCTACAACCTGAATCTGCTATAACCTGGACTGCTATAACCGAATAGTAGTACAGGTTTTAGCTTTTTCTGTTTCTGTGGTAGAACTGTTTGCGCTGTCTTTTTGTAATTGTTCTGTTTTTTGTGATTGCTCTGTATGAGATTGCCCTGCTTCGTTAGATTGGTCTGCGTGAGATTGTCCAGCAGGGCAGTTATCGGTTGAAATTATCCCTTGTTTAATCGATTGTGACTCTTTATTGGATGACCTGCCTTCAGCAGCTAATGTGCCACTAATGGTATCTTTAATATTGTCAGTTGAGAGATCACCAGTGATAGCCAGTGAAAAATTGCCATCGCCATGTACATTGAGCGGTATCCAACCCCATTGTGGCAGAATAGCCAAGTCTACATTCATTCCCTTGAAGTTGAGCTGAAAAGGTTTTTGAGAAGCTGACTGTTCAACCGTACCGTTAAATTGTAGTACTCCATCACCCGTGAAGGCATTTATTTTATCAACCACGACTCTGTCATCTGTAGCATGTAATTGCAGGTAGGGACGAGCGATTTCTACTTTATTGAATGTTCCGCTGGCTGCTTGTAACGATGCTTGCCCACTCCATAGTCCCCAATGACCCTTTTTCAGGATATCCATAGCATCGATATAGCCTGATAGTGTGGTGAGCTGAAATGGAAAATCAGGATTCGCATCAATCAGGAGTGTATTGTTAATACTGACATTGTTTAATTTTAGTGCTGAAATCCATTCTGGTGCGGGGTTTTTGATATAGCCATGCCACTCTGCTGGCAGGAAGTATATCAAGCCTGTCACTGAACTGTCGTTGAGGGTTAACTGGCGGCTCTGGCGATCCCATTGAGCTTTAACATTGAATAAACCTTTCTGGTAATGAGTTGTCAGATTGGCGATGGTAAAAATATCACCGGAAAAGCGTAACTTACCCAATACATCCCGGAACTGAGCATCATTGAAGGTCATATTCATGGCATTAAAATCAATCAAGCCATCTTCAGCCTGCCAACGCCCATTAACTAACCCCAGTCCCTTGATGGTTGTATCAAGATAATCGACAGACCAATCTTTCCCTTGTAGTTTGGCGTTAGTGAGATTGAGATCTTTAATGCGGATGGTCGGGAGTTTATGCATTTTTTCTACAAGAGCAGCCAGTGCCATTGGGGACTGCCAGCGTATATCATTGATCAGGATATTATCCCAGTTCCAACTGCCATCAGGTAATTGTTGTCCGTTTCCAGAGATGAAACCTTTCAGAAACTCTGAACCAAAGGAGCTGATGGTCAGACTGTTATTCTGGTAATTCCCCTGCATGACGACCTTATTAAACGGGAGCCCATTGATACTGATTGTACTGGCACTGAACTGGTACTGCCCCGAACCAAAAGGAGAGTTGGTATCAGGTGTCCAGGGGGTGATGCCGCCGATAATATTTTTCCCCTGAATTTGCGAATGAGGGGTTGTTAACTGAATATCTATCTGATTCAGTTGTAAAATATCGGCTTTCAAAACCGGAGGAAACTGATTGTCTGACAGTACTAACTTACCTTGTTGTAATGTCAGCTTATGGAGATCTGTGAATTTGGGCAGGAATTGCCATTTGAGATCCAGATCGACCGTATTAGCATTGAGCGAGAAAGACCCCTGTTTATCGCTGATACTCACATTATTGAGCATTAGGGTCATAGGCCGGAGCCAACTGTGGTCGATATTTTCAATATTGACCTGATAATGGCCTTGCTTGTTGATCCACTGGCTTATTTTTTTTGCTCCCCAGTGTGTCTGGGCAACAAAATAAATAATGATAATTGCCAGAATCAGTAATAACAGTAGAGTAGCAACGCATTTCCCTAACCACTTCATGATCTCACCTCAATACGCTCGTCCTGAAAATAATCTCTTTTATGCCGTAAAACGGATCGCTACTCAATAGTCAACACTGAAAAAGCACGCATTCCGGCAGGCTGACAAGAAAATTGCGAAGAATATTGCAAAAAAATATGCGAAGAATTACACCAAAAAACTCCCGCTATATAAGCGGGAGAAGAAGAGCCAGGCGAAAATTACGACGATTTTTCTTGAGGAAAAATCAGATTTAGGAGAATGGCTGTGAGCCCGCCAGCGGCAATGCCAGAAGAAAGCAGGTTTCTTACCCATTCAGGTGCATATTGTAAGATCAACGGTTGTTGAGAAACACCCAACCCCACAGCCAGTGACAAAGCGATGATCATAATGGCACGTCGATTTAAAGGTTCACGGGAAACAATTCTGATACCAGATGCGGCAATCGTACCGAACATCACAATAGTCGCGCCACCTAATACGGGTTCAGGAATATGCTGTACAAAACTTGCTACTGCCGGGAACAGCCCTAATAGAATCAGCATGGAAGCAATAATGTAACCGACATAGCGGCTGGCAACACCAGTCAGTTGGATTACTCCATTATTCTGACCAAAGCAGGAATTCGGGAATGTATTAAATACAGCAGAAACCATCGAATTGAGACCATTTGCCAATACACCCCCCTTAATGCGCCTCATGTACAACGGGCCGCTGACAGGTTGCTCAGAAACATCTGACGTTGCTGTAATATCACCAATTGTCTCCAGTGACGTCACCATAAAAATCAGGACAAGCGGGATCAACAAATTCCAGTCAAAAGAGAGTCCGTAATACAGCGGAGAAGGAACAGTGATAATGGGTTTGTCTTCTGTTGTGGTTGAATGGGGTAGCATCTCCATATACCAAGCGACTAAATACCCTACTGTCATGGCAATAACCAGAGATGCAATCCGTAAATAGGGATTATGTTGGCGATTCAGCAGCACGATAATGGCAAGAACCGTGCCCGCCAGTAAAAGATTTTCGGGGGCACCAAACGTACCTTGCTGAATAGCGGTATAACCGCCGCCGATAGAAGTTAACCCAACCTGAATCAGTGACAGACCAATAATCATCACAACAATGCCGGAAACTAGAGGTGTGATGATTTTTCTGGCCAGATGCAGTATGCGGGAAAGAAATATCTCAGTGGTTGCGGCAAGCATCAACGTCCCAAACAAGGCAGCCATCATTGTTGGAATATCGGCTCCTCCATTTTTCAGGGCCAGGCCACCCATGATAAGAGGAGTTACAAAATTAAAACTGGTTCCTTGAATGGAAAGCAAACCTGAGCCGATTGGCCCCCAGGAACGGATTTGGATAAGTGAAGCTAACCCTGAAGCAAACAAAGACATGCTGATAATGCGTTGTGTATCTTGTTCGGGAAGCCCAAGAGCCTGACAGATCAATATCGCTGGTGTGATGACAGCGACAAACATTGCCAGCAGATGCTGACAGGCGGCAAACAGAGCATGTGGAAGAGGCGGCTTGTCTTCCAGACGGTAAATTAATTCGCTACCCGATTTTTCGGGGATTTCTGATACTGAGTGTTTGTGGGTTGAGGTGGCCATGGTGTGGAGTTTCGAGTCAACAAAAAACACATTTTATTGATCTGACTTATAAAAGCAATCGTTTGCGTGAAGTTTTACCTATGGGTTATAACTTTATTTCGTCACATTTTTAAATGTTTTATCTTGTGTTTATCAGTAAATTTTTTTCTAATCCAACCCTTACCTGCTCTTGGCGTTTTTATAGGATGATTATAACGTCGCATTAAATTTACATAATTTTAACAATAGATGGGGTACATAAATGTATCATTTGGATATTTATGGCACGCTCGTTGCGGCCACACTTGTTTTGCTATTGGGAAGAAAACTCGTACAGTCAATTTCATTTTTTGAGAAGTATACGATCCCGGAGCCGGTCGCAGGTGGCTTGCTGGTTGCTTTTGTTCTGCTGATAGTTAAACAGTCCACGGGTTGGGAAGTCGGCTTTGATTTATCCCTCAAAGATCCTCTTATGTTAGCATTCTTCGCTACTGTAGGCTTAAACGCTAACCTTGCCAGCCTGAAAGCAGGTGGAAAATCCTTGGCAATCTTTGTCGTCGTCGTTGTGGGCTTACTGTTGGTGCAAAACACAGTGGGGATTGCATTGGCGAAAATACTTGGGCTTGATCCATTGATGGGGCTGTTGGCTGGTTCAATCACCCTTTCAGGAGGACACGGAACGGGTGCTGCTTGGGGTAAGGTATTTACTGAACGTTATGGTTTTGAGAATGCCACTGAAGTCGCAATGGCATGTGCAACATTTGGTTTAATACTGGGAGGCCTGATTGGTGGCCCTGTTGCCCGTCTGTTGGTAAGAAATAACAAAACACCTGGCCTGGAAGCTGAAGATACTGAAGTTCCGACTGCATTTGAAAAACCCTATACTGGCCGTTTAATTACACCATTAGTGATGCTCGAAACCATCGCTTTAATATCTATCTGTTTGTTAGCGGGTAGCTATCTTGAAAAGGTTCTGGAAGGTACGCTCTTTTTGCCAACTTTTGTGTGTGTTCTGTTTACCGGGGTAATACTCAGTAATGGCTTGTCCTTGCTTGGTTTTTATCGGGTATTCGACCGGGCTGTGTCAGTGCTAGGTAACGTTAGTTTGTCTCTCTTCCTGGCAATGGCATTGATGAGTCTTAAATTGTGGCAACTGGCGTCCCTTGCGCTGCCGATGTTGGTAATCCTTGCTATACAAACAGTGGTTATGGCTCTGTACGCTATTTTCGTCACTTACCGAGTGATGGGTAAAAATTATGATGCGGCAATATTGTCAGCCGGTCACTGTGGTTTTGGTTTGGGTGCTACACCAACGGCGATTGCAAATATGCAGGCGATTACTGACCGCTTCGGACCATCACATGTGGCGTTTTTGCTCGTACCGATGGTAGGTGCGTTCTTTATTGATATCGTTAACTCAGCCGTTATCAAGATTTATCTGTTATTACCGGTATTCCCATCTGTAGCAGGCTAACTTAACTCACCTTTGCTTTTGCCTGATATCTTGGCTAAAAATGCCGCTGATAATTTCAGCGGCATTTTTTTTAAATATCTTATAAGTATGATAGCTCATTGATTAAGCATGACTGTATTGCGAACGGTCGGATAGCCAGCGTTCAATCAGTGCTTTGGCATGTTCAGGATAGTGTTGATGGATATAGTGGGAAATACGTTGCACTTCGGGGAGCATTCCCTGATCCCTTAATAAATCGGCAATCCTAAATTCGACGTTACCAGTCTGACGCGTACCAAGCAGTTCACCTGGTCCTCGAATTTCCAGATCTCTTTGGGCAATGACAAAACCATCATTACTATCCCGTAGGACTTGCAGACGTATTTTGGCGGTGTGGGTCAGCGGTGTCTTATAGAGCAGGACACAGTGGGAAGCTACAGCTCCACGCCCGACACGGCCACGGAGTTGGTGTAACTGAGCCAACCCTAATCGTTCAGGATTGTCGATAATCATCAGACTGGCGTTAGGAACATCCACACCGACTTCAATCACCGTGGTGGCAACCAATAACTGTAATTCACCTCGCTTGAAAGCCTCCATAATGGATTGCTTTTCCGCCGGTTTCATCCGCCCATGCACGAGGCCGGTTTTCAGCTCAGGTAGCGCCAGGGCCAATTCTTCACTGGTAACTTGAGCAGCTTGTGCTTCCAGAACTTCGGAGTCTTCAATCAGGGTACATACCCAATAAGCCTGACGTCCTTCATCTAAACAAGCACTTTTAATACGCTGAATAATTTCATTCCGACGAGTATCAGGGATAGCGACAGTTGTTACAGGTGTTCGTCCTGGGGGAAGTTCATCAATAATGGAAGTATCTAAATCGGCATAAGCGGTCATTGCCAATGTTCGTGGAATAGGTGTTGCGGTCATGATCAGTTGATGAGGATGAAACCCCTGTTCACGTCCTTTTTCCCAAAGAGCCAGACGTTGATGAACACCGAATCGGTGTTGTTCATCAATAATGACCAATGCCAGCCCGGCAAATTTAACTTGCTCCTGAAACATTGCGTGAGTACCGACGACCATACTGACCTGACCACTGGCAATGGCTTCTTGTTGCGCTTGGCGCGCCTTGCCTTTTTGCTTACCCGCAAGCCATCCTACCTGAATACCAAGTGGTTCAAACCACTGGCGAAACGTGTTGGCATGTTGCTCCGCAAGAAGTTCGGTCGGAGCCATTAAGGCAACCTGCTTACCGTGTACAATCGCCCGTATTGCAGCGAAAGCTGCCACCAGCGTTTTGCCGGAACCGACATCACCTTGTATCAGCCGCATCATCGGGACATTTTTTTCCAGATCATGCTCTATTTCCCTTACTACACGTTCCTGCGCACATGTTGGCGAAAAAGGGAGTTGATCCAGTAATTGCTGTTTTAACGAATTATCTGCTGTGAGCGGTTGGGCATGGAAACGTTGAGCTCCGGCTCTGACCGCCAGCATACTTAAATGATGAGCCAGCAGCTCTTCCAGAATTAATCGGCGTTGTGCTGGATGTTTACCATTTTCCAAATCCGCCAGAGAAATATCTGGGGGTGGACGGTGCAGAGTACGCAGAGCATTGGGAAGGCTGATAATGTGCTGACTAAACTGATCTGGCAATAATTCATTAATTGCGCAAGTATCAAGTAATTCCAGAGCTTGTTCGATTAACTTGCGTAGTGTGGTTTGGCGCACACCCTCTGTCGTGGGATAGACAGGTGTTAATGTATTTTGCAATTGAATACGTTCAGCGTGTTGCTGGATTTTGTATTCTGGATGGATAATTTCGGTTCCTTGGGAGCCGCGGCGGATTTCCCCATAAGCAATGATATGCTTGCCTTCCGCCAGACTATTCTTCATGGCAGCAGTGAAATTGAAAAAACGCAGAGTTAATATGCCTGTTCCGTCGCTGATTTGACAGGTCATTATGCGCCGCCGCCCAAAAGTCACATTGGTACGCAATATTTCACCCATCACTGTAGCATAAATACCGGGTAATACATCGTTAATAGCATATAGGCGGGTTTGATCTTCATAACGGAGAGGTAAATGCAACAATAAATCCTGTAGATTGACCAATCCCAACTTGGCAAGTTTAGTCACCTGATTGGTTCCAACACCATGTAAAGTGGTTAATGGGATGGCATCAAGTAATCGGCCTTTCATACCTATTCTCCGTCAGTGTGATTGATTTCCCTGTTGGTGGTGGTCGTTGCCTGCAATGTTGCCCACCAAGATTCACTTGCGATAATTTGCCCTTGTTTATTAATGAACGGTCGTTCCAACCCTTTACGATGTGCGACCGCAGCTAAAACAGGGTATCCGCCTTCAAACAGTAACTTTTGTTGCTCCTCTTCGGAGAGAGTACTTTCCTCCCGCTGATACATACCAGCGAGTTGGCGTTGCCGTTGTGCTTCATACAGGATCAGAGCAGAGGCAACAGAGACATTCAGTGACTGAACCATACCTGCCATCGGAATGATAATGTCATAATCTGCCAGCGCGATAGCCTGTTTGGAAATCCCTTTCTTTTCCTGCCCCATAATGATGCAGGTAGGTTTAGTGTAATCAATTTGACGGAAATCAGCCGCTTTATCAGAAAGATTGGTGGCTAATATCTGCATTCCGGCTGTCTTAAACTGGCTAATAGCGTTTTCAATAGATGAGTGGGTTTCTACTTGAACCCAACTGTTACTACCTGCCGCAGAGGAGAGTTGAGTCTGTAACTGATGAGCAGGCCAAATGGCATGGATTTGATGAATGCCAACTGCATCCGCAGAGCGAATAACTGCGGATACATTATGGGGCTTATGTACTTCTTCTAAACAAATCGTCAGGTCAGGTTGACGCATTGCCATCATCTGACAAATACGTGCATAACGTTTAGGATTCATAACCTCTAGTTTCGGTTACGGCTGACTCGTAGTACATCCGGCATAACACGTATCTTACGCATGATATTTGCCAACTGGATACGGTCTTTGGCTGTCAGCCTGATGAAAGCACAATAAACACGGCCATCTTTTTCCTCGGTATTCATGCTTTGGATGCTGGAATTTGCATCATTAATCGCTGCTGTCAGATTTGCCAGTGCTCCCTGATGGTTAAACATATCAACTTTAATTTCAGCGATGAAATCGCTATTGATATCTTTATCCCATTCAACAGGCATGAATTTTTCCGGCTCTTTTTGATAACCACGGATATTACGGCAAGATTCGTGATGGATAACTAAACCTTTCCCCGGACTGATATGGGAAATAATCGGGTCACCCGGAATCGGTCGGCAACACTTAGCAAAGGTAATCAGGATGCCATCGGCACCTTTAATTGGCAGCTTACGGGATTGACTATTACTACCATTCGGAATTTTTTCTGTAGCACCCAATAGATTATGAGCAACGACAACACTCATCGCATTACCTAAACCGATCTCTGCCAGCAGGTCATCAAGTGAAGCGAGTTTCATTCTTGCCAATTCTCTGTCGATATTTTCCTGTGGAATATCGTTAATTTTCAGACCATTGCCAAGTGCATGATTGAGCAGACGCCGTCCCAGACTAACGGAATCATCCCGTTTAAGGTTTTTCAGTAACTGGCGTATTTTAGCGCGTGCTTTAGAGCTGACGACAAAATTCAGCCATGCCGCATTAGGGCGGGCGCTTGGGGCGGTAATGATTTCGACAGTTTGCCCGCTGCTTAGGGTCTGAGATAGTGGGTAAGGCAGACGATCAACTCGAGCCCCGACACAAGCGTGACCAATATCCGTATGGACAGCATAAGCAAAGTCAACAGGTGTTGCACCTGCCGGTAATTCCACAATACGTCCTTCAGGAGTAAAAACGTAAATCTCATCAGGGAATAGATCAGATTTAACGCTTTCAATGAATTCGAAAGAGCTACCAGCGCTCTGCTGAAGTTCCAGCAGGCTTTGCATCCAACGTTGGGCACGGACTTGCGCTGTAGTGCCTGATTCCCCTTGTTCTTTATAAGCCCAGTGTGCCGCAACCCCCATCTCTGCCATTTGATCCATGTCTTCTGTCCGGATCTGGACTTCAACAGGTACTCCGTGTGGACCGATAAGAGAGGTATGCAAGGATTGATAGCCGTTGGCTTTAGGAATGGCAATATAATCTTTCACCCTACCGGGACGGGGTTTATACAGACTGTGCATTTGCCCTAAAACACGATAACAGGTATCAAGGTTGTCGACGATGACACGGAACGCGTAAATATCCATAATGGAATGAAAACGCTGTTCTTTCAGGTGCATCTTGCGATAGATAGAGTAGAGATGTTTTTCCCGTCCATTGACGGTACATTGGATGCCCGCATCCGTTAATCTGCCTTCAATTTCTGCCAGAATTTTCTGTATCATTTCCTTACGGTTGCCACGAGCAGCTTTAACAACCTCTTTAATCACCCGATAGCGGTTAGGATACAAAGCTTCAAAACCAAGCTCTTCCAGTTCTGTTTTCAGGTGATGAATCCCCAGTCGATGGGCCAACGGACTGTAGATTTCCAACGTTTCCCTGGCGATGCGCCGCCGTTTATCAGGGCGCAGAGAACCAAGGGTTCGCATGTTATGTGTTCGGTCTGCCAATTTGATCAGAATGACACGGATATCCTGTACCATTGCCATGATCATCTTGCGGAAGTTTTCGGCCTGAGCTTCCTTTTTATCACGGAAGTTCAGCTTGTCCAGTTTGGAGACACCTTCCACTAATCCGGCGACGGTGGTGCCGAATAATTGCTCAATATCCTGAAATGTTGCTGGTGTATCTTCAATGACGTCATGCAGAAGTGCGGCCATAAGTGTTTCATGGTCAAGACGCATCTCAGCCAGAATACAAGCAACAGCGACAGGATGAGTAATATACGGCTCACCACTGGATCGGGTTTGCCCTTCGTGGGCATCCCGTGCTACGACATAAGCCTGCTTTAATAGATCAATTTGATCTTCAGGCAAATATTTAAGTACAAGCTGGTTCAGGCTTTCAAACAGGTACAAGGCAGACCTACCGTAAAATTAACGACGACCGTCGGCGATAGCAGAAACAGCTTTGATTTCTGCAGCTTCTTGCTCCTGCTGCTCTTGACGTTCACGAACATCAAGAATTTTATTATTAATAAGACCTTGCTCGATTTCACGCAGAGCGATAACAGTCATCTTATCGTTTTCTTCTGGAACAAGAGGATCTTTTCCACCTACCTGCAATTGGCGTGCTCGGCGAGCAGCGACCAACACCAGGTCAAAACGGTTACCAATTTTTTCTACTGCGTCTTGAACAGTTACGCGTGCCATATGTGTGCTACTCCACAGATAAATAAATGACTGGGCATAATACTGAAACTTAGTTCAGTCTGCCAATAATTTGCTGATTAACGCATCATGTCGTTGAGTCTGCCTTTCTAATCGCAGACGTTCGGAACGAATAATCGATTGTAAATCGGCCAGTGCTGTATTGAAATCATCATTGATGATGACATAGTCATACTCTCCATGATGTTCCATTTCTGCAACAGCTTGATACATTCGTTTAGCGATGACTTCTTCGCTGTCCTGACCACGGCCACGCAGACGGCGGAGTAATTCTTCCCTTGAAGGAGGAAGAATGAAAATGCTACGAGCCGCAGGCATTTTCTGACGGATTTGCTGTGCACCCTGCCAGTCAATATCAAGAAAAACGTCAACACCACTAGCGAGAGTATCTTCGATAATTTTGCGGGAAGTACCGTAATAGTTACCAAAAACACAGGCATGTTCCAAGAATTCATCATGGTTAATCATATTTTGGAATTCATCGACTGTGATGAAATAATAATGTTCACCCTGATTTTCGCCAGGGCGTGCCGGACGAGTTGTATGTGAAACAGAAACCTGAGTGTCATACAAAGGCTGGGTTTTTAATAAAGCCTGAATAAGGCTTGATTTACCTGCTCCACTTGGGGCAGAAACAATATATAACGTTCCTTGACTCATGCTGATTTCTTGACTGATTGGGGTATTAATAAATGCAAGCGCAGGAAGATAAATCCCACATAGTATACACGGATACGCTAATCCATGCAGCGTTACAATACATGTCAACGGGCATTTCAACAAAATTTTTTCTTAACAAACAGATATTCAAGCAATATTTTTCGAAACAATTTCAGAAAAAATAAACGGTTGCAGAAATTGCATCATTATTTTTCGAAACACTTCGCAAACTCCTTTCTTCTATCTTGGTATAAGCCAAATTTCTTTTTATTCTCTGCTCGTGTTTAAGGGACATATGGAGCAAGGATGCTTAATTTTCTGATTATAATTTTGGTATTGCTGTTTGGAATGCCGATGGGATTAGCAGATTGTTCGGCTTGGCCAAAGGAAAAACTCCAGCTTGAAATAGAACGCTTGACACCACAGATAGCGAAATGGGATCACCTTTATCGTCAACAGGGAATCAGTGAAATAGATGATGAGATTTATGATCAACTATTGGAAACCTTAACGCACTGGCAGGATTGTTTGAAGCAGAAACAAGACAATACCCTTGCTGTACCAGCCTTATCAAATAAGACAGTATCGGACAAGGCTTCTGTGATAGATAAATCATTCTCACCGGTGGTGCCACATAAGGAGGGTCTAACTAGCGAAAGACAGTTTCACCCCGTCCAGCATACAGGCTTGCATAAACTAAAAGGAATAGAGGAAGTTCGCCGATGGTTACAAGGACGCTCAGCCGTTTGGGTACAGCCCAAAATTGATGGAGTTGCAGTTACGTTGGTTTATCAAAATGGTCTCTTGGTCGGATTAATCAGCAGGGGGAATGGTGCAGAAGGAACAGATTGGTTGGATAAAAGTGAATTTATTTCCAGTATTCCTAAACAGATAGAAAATGCACCGGATCATATGGTGTTACAGGGAGAACTCTTTTGGCAACAGAATAACCATCGTCAATCTATTGCAGGTAGTCAGAATGCACGCAGCAAGGTAGCAGGGTTGATGATGCGTAAAACTCCTTCATCGGAACTCAGCCAAATAGGGATATTTATATGGAGCTGGCCGGATGGGCCAGATGAGATGGCAGTTAAACTAGAGAAACTGACATCAATGGGATTTCCCGTTACACAGCAATATAGCCATCAAATTTTCAGTGCAGAAGATGTGGAGAAAAAGTGGAAAATGTATTTTACCCATCCTCTCCCTTTTGCCACAGACGGTGTTGTTTTAAGGCAGGAAACTGAACCTGCTGGCAGACAATGGCGTGCTGGTTCAAACAGTTGGTCGATTGCGTGGAAGTATCCTTTGCAACAGAAAATGACAACAGTAAAAGATGTTCAGTTCAAGATAGGTCGGACAGGAAAAATATCTGTTTTACTAGAGCTGGAAAAAGTGCAATTAGACGATAGACAGATTAATCGTGTTCATATTGGTTCAGTAAGACGTTGGCAGCAATGGGATGTTTATCCGGGAGATAAAGTGACTGTAACACTGGCGGGGCATGGCATACCAAAACTCGATAAAGTGGTATGGCGCATTGCGGAACGTCAAAATATTCAGCCTCCTAATATGCAGCAGTTTCATTCGCTCAGTTGTTTTGTATTGAATAACCAAGATTGCCAACAACAGTTTATTGCTCGTCTGACATGGATGGGAAAAAAGTTGAAAATGAAGGGTGTTGGACAAGGTATATGGGCTGCTTTAGTAAGGGATGGACGGGTAACACATCTGGCGGGCTGGTTGGCATTGAATAAGAAGCAACTTGCTGAAATACCTAATATTGGCTCTAAACGTGCGGCGCTAATTTTCACCCAATTCCAGCAGGCACAAAGACAGTCAGTCTCATTATGGCGTGAAGCGATAGGGATGCCTTATGCCAATAGATTTATGGATGAAGTAAATCAGTACAGGGATGTACAATTATCAGAAACAAGAATCGGCAGTACTTTAACAGCAAAACAAAGAACAAAAATTGAGGAGTTTTTACAATACCCTGAAGTTAAAGAACTGGTTGAAGCATTAACGTTACAAGGAATTAATATTAATGTGCATGGAATGGCTTTGCATGACGTTGATTTACATGCAGTACCTTCACAGGAAGCGGTTTTTTTGCCGTAGTTCTCTTTGTCGGGAAGTTGGGAAATGTAGAACGGGAAAATGCAGAAAAGAAATCGGTAGACAGGTAAACATGCAAGAGCGAAGGAGCAAGCACTTGCTCCAAACGCCCAGATTAATATCAATGGTCAGCACCATCATAATTGAAGATAGGTAATCCAAGACGATAGCGAATAGCAATCAAACGGGCGGTTAGGCCTGTGATAAGGGTGATGATAATTACGCTGTTTGGATGCAGTGGCGTCTGTAGTAACGCGATATATAACCAAGCAGCCGCAAAAGAGACACCAGCGTAGATCTCTTTCTGGAACACTAATGGAATGGTGTTACAAAACATATCGCGCAGTACTCCACCAAAAACACCGGTAATAACAGCGGCAATGGCGGCAATGATTGGGCTGTAGTGCATATCCAATGCGATTTGTGCGCCAATAATTGAAAAAACAATTAAACCAATCGCATCAAGAATAAGAAATAAACGTCGAAGGTGTTTCATCATTGGGGCAACCCAAATGGTGACGACTGCGGCGCAGGCAACAGTCACAATGTATTCTGGGTTTTTAACCCAACCAAGCGGATAGTGGCCCAGAATAATATCACGAACGGAACCACCACCAATGGCTGTTACAGAAGCAATAATAATTACGCCGAACACATCCATTTTTCGACGACCTGCGGCTAAGGCACCTGTCATGGCTTCAGCCGTGATACCAATGATATAAAGGACACTGAGTAGCATAAATTTTAATTAAATGAAATATAACGTGAAGTAAAGAATAATGCTGAAATAATAACGTCTCGATTGAAATTTTTTAGTTAAATTTTAATAGCATTAGTTTTTATTATCCGAAACCTCAATTATTAAGGTAGGAAAATGATTTTTAAGGAACGTCAGATTACATTCGACAACCGTAGCCATCAGATAACTAATATAAATATCTGGACCCCTGATAGCCAGTGGTTAGTCTATGATGTACGTCCTAACGGGGCAGACTTTACTGGCTTAACGATAGAAAAAATTCATATAATTAATGGACAAACAGAGATTATTTATCAGGCAAAAGACGGTGCGCATGTTGGTGTTGTAACAGTTAGTCCGCAGGAACCTACTCGTTATGCGTTTATTCATGGCCCGGAAAATCCCGATGCTCACTGGCAATACGATTTTCATCATCGCCGTGGTGTCATTGTTTCCGATATTCAGCCAAATGTTACTGTTAATATTGATGCGTTGGACATTACCTCACCTTATACAGCCGGAGCCTTGCGTGGTGGTACACACGTGCATGTTTTTAGTCCTGATGGCAGCCGTTTAAGCTTTACCTATAACGACCATGTTATGCATGAGTTGGATCCTGCACTTGATTTACGCAATGTAGCGGTCGCTATTCCACTAAGAGCGGTGATATCAGCCAAAAAACATCCAAGAGAATATGATGGAAGCTATTTTTCGGTGGTAGTGAGCCGCACTACAGCATATCCACACCCTGGTAGTGATGAGATCAATCGTGCATATGAAGAAGGGTGGATTGGGCAGCAGGGTTATCTTAAAAAGAATGGGCAATGGCAGCGTTGGGCTCTGGCTTTTATTGGTGATACATGCGCTGAAAATGGTGAAAAGATCCCTGAAATTTACCTTGTTGACCTACCTGAGCATGATGAAGATTATGCGGTTGAAGGTAACCAGCCATTAACCGGAACGGAAACGACCTTACCTGCACCACCTGCGGGAGTGAAACAGCAACGTTTAACATTTACCCACCGTAATCGTTGGCCGGGAGTGGTCAGTACTCCCCGTCATTGGTTAAGAACATCTCCAGATGGCAATAAAATTTGTTTTCTGATGAAAGATGATAAGGGAACTATCCAGTTATGGTATGTATCCCCAAAAGGGGGAGAACCAATACAGGTCACGCATAATGCATATGACATACAATCTGCATTTAACTGGGATAGCCGGGGCCGATTTATTGCTTTTGTCTGTGATAACAGTGTCATGCTTTGTGATAGCCAAAATGGTGAAGTTCAGCGGCTAACGGCACGTACTGACCTTGCTCCATGTGCAGATGCAATAGTGATCTCACCTGATGATCGACATGTTGCTTTTATGCGCGACATTAATGGCTATCGTCAGATCTTTATTGTCGAGACAGGCATCGCTGCACCATCTTTGTGCAGTAACGATGCCTGAAAAAACATATGAAGACGATTTTCAGCACAATGGATACTGGTAGAGTTGGGATTGATAGAGCAATGAAGAATCTGTCCGCACCATTTATGGGCTCATCTGATATCTGTTGTGTATGAGTTGAATTTTTTCCAGTTTTTCAACACGAAGCTTAGGTGATTTTCTTGTTTGATCCTGATTTGAGAAAGCATAATCATAAGGGAGCAAAAGAGTATCTAACAGGGCTGATAAGGGTAGATCTACTGCGAGCAAAGGTTTCAGAAACCATCCCGTTTTATCATCTTTTAACATGTTAATATTAGCCTGTGCCCCAGAATAATATCCTTGATTGGGGCCACTATGTGTCATGATACTGGAACAGCCTGTAAGCAGAGACCATCCAAGTATAGTAGCGGATAATAGAAGCAGTTTACTGTTTTTCATCATTTCTATTCCATGAACCCAATGAGTTAATTTGCCGATATCCAAGTTCTTATATCTACTTTAGCGTTACTTTTCCTAATCATAAAGATAACTCTATATGATTATTTACTATAGTCAGGTTATATTCAGTTTGCTATAGCGCTTATTGTTAAATGCAATAATTTTTTTCGTCAGAAGATTTTTAAATTTTTTTATATTTTTATTTTTTTAATAAAAAGTTAATAAAAAGTAAGAACATATATAAATTATTACTTGTAAATCTATCAACATTATAAGCAATTACTCAAATGAATATTTTTCATTGCTTAAATTAGTCACTGAGTTTGAGGAAATAAGGTTTGGGCATTAGGTGTAGATGACTACTTTCTGTGAGATGTGAGGGATTAAAGACAATGTTAAATAATTAGGCATATGTGTTTCATTCATTAAATGTGCTTTAGATCACATAATACGTGGCAATCATCTTAATTTCACCTAGTAGAGGCAATTTAAAGTTAAAAAATCTTATCTATTCAGGCCATTAGATTTTTTATTTTCTGGTTAAATATGCCGAGTTCAGGGAAAGTGTATAAACAAGGATTGTTTTCCTTTCCTGCTATGTGTGAAGAATTCTTTTGGGATTCTAATAACTACTGTCCTGTTCTCAGGTAAAAAGTCCTCGTTATCATTTTACTCCCTCACCTTAAATGAGGGAGCTTTTTTATTATTTTGATTAGCGATCTGTTTCTTTATGAGCGATTTCAATTTCTTCGGATAAAATTCGAACACCTTCTTCGATTTTCTCTAAATCAGGTACATAGTTCATACGCATACATTGATGGGCGTGAGGCCAGTTGTGTTCCAAGCCAGGGAAAAAGTAGTGTCCCGGCACCATCAACACTTTTCGTTTTTTTAATCGCTGATAAAGGACTTCTGTCGTAATAGGCAGATTTTTAAACCATAACCAGAGGAATATTGCTCCTTCTGGTTTATGAATAAGGCAGTGTTCTTCTGACATATAACGGCGGATGATCTCAATTACGCGATCTACCCGTTTCTTATAAAATGGCTGAATAACATTCTGGGATAAACGGAACAGATCATTACGGCGGATCATTTCCAGCGTAATAGCAGAGCCAACCCCGCCTGGTGCCAGACTAATAACGCCATTCATGTTACTGACAGCATGGATAATTTTCTCAGTAGCAATGATGATTCCACAGCGAGTACCCGGTAGCCCCAGTTTGGATAGGCTCATGCATAAGATAATATTCGGATTCCAAAGAGGCGTTGCATTACTGAATACAATACCTGGGAACGGTACACCGTAGGCATTATCGATCAGCAGAGGGATTTGGTGTTGCTGTGCCAACGCATCCAGGCGCAGTAATTCTTCATCAGTGATGACATTACCTGTTGGATTAGTTGGACGGGAAACACAGATCAAGTTGATATCTTCAGAAATATTCAGATGATCAAAATCAACCCGATATTTAAATTGGCCATTGGGTAGTAATTCAATATTGGGTTTATTGGCAACAAATAAACCTTCATCCAGGCCAGAATCAGAATAGCCAATATATTCGGGTGCAAGAGGAAACAGAACCCGTTTCATTGAACCATCTTCAGCACGTCCCGCTAATAAATTGAACAGGTAGAAGAAGGCGCTTTGGCTGCCATTAGTCAGGGCAATATTTTGTGGGTGGATTTCCCAACCAAGTTTTTCTTGTAATTCTTGAGCCAATGCTGCGATTAAGGTGTTTTTTCCCTGTGGCCCATCATAGTTGCACAGTGTTTCGGTCAATTGACCGTTTAACGCTAGATCTGTCAATAGTTGTTGGAAATAGTCATCCATTTCAGGAATATGAGCAGGATTACCACCACCTAGCATAATCGCGCCGGGTGTTCTCAAACCTTTGTTGAGATCATTCATCAGGAGAGTAATTCCTGAATCTTGCGTGAACTTGTTTCCGAATTGAGAGAATTTCATAACAGCAGCTATGTCTTTTTTGTAGGATAAGATGACACCATACCCCGCACCTTATTACATTGTCACCTGTTTTTATGCATTGATTTTCAGTTTTTCGGTTTTCAATTTTTCGACATTTTTAATTTTCCGACATAGACAGTTTGCGATGTGATCATCGACTAAACCCGCAGCCTGCATAAAGGCATAACAGGTAGTGCTGCCGATAAATTTAAATCCGCGTTTTTTCAGTGCTTTTGAGAGTGCATCAGAATGGTCGGTTTTGACAGGCACTTCTGCCCGTGTTTTCCAGTGGTTAACTTGCGGATCGTTATCAACAAATTGCCAGATAAACTCACAGAAATCTTCTTTCTGTTCGGCCATTTTCAGGTACGCACGAGCATTATGAATAATGGCATTGATTTTAGCGCGGTTGCGGACAATAGCAGGATCTTGCATCAGTTTCTCGACATCATCTTCATCCATTTCAGCAATTTTGACAGGATCAAATTGATGGAAACATTTTCGATAACCCTCTCGTTTTTTCAGAATGGTGAGCCACGATAAACCTGCTTGTTGCCCTTCAAGGCAAATCAATTCGAAAAGCTGTAGGCTGTCTTTTAGCGGTTTACCCCATTCATTGTCGTGATAAGCCAGATAATCAGGATCAGATGTAACCCAGCCACAGCGAGTTATTTCCTTATTCATGAATTGCACGTCTCCACAGATAATGGTGAATAATTACGCTAATTTTATCTGTATAAATATACAAATAAAGTGGCAAGGGTAAGATTTTTTTATACTGTGACAAAATTGGGCGTGATCAATGCTGTATATCTTACAGTCAGAAGGTATACTGAACGCTTTCGTTTAAATTCATATGTATCGCGTGCGAATTCAACATGCAAAAGTTTGATACCAAAACCTTTCAGGGGATCATCCTGACATTACAGGATTACTGGGCGCGTCAAGGCTGTACCATTGTCCAACCATTGGATATGGAAGTCGGCGCAGGAACTTCTCACCCTATAACCTGCTTGCGTGCTTTGGGGCCGGAGCCTATTGCCGCAGCTTATGTGCAACCATCCCGTCGTCCAACTGATGGGCGTTATGGTGAAAACCCAAACCGGCTCCAGCACTACTACCAGTTTCAGGTTATCATCAAGCCATCTCCAGATAACATCCAGGAGCTTTACCTGGGTTCCCTGAAAGAGTTAGGGCTTGATCCTACCGTTCATGATATCCGCTTTGTTGAAGATAACTGGGAAAACCCGACATTAGGTGCTTGGGGACTGGGATGGGAAGTTTGGCTGAACGGCATGGAAGTGACCCAGTTCACTTACTTCCAACAGGTCGGTGGTCTTGAATGTAAACCAGTCACTGGCGAGATTACTTATGGTTTGGAACGTCTGGCAATGTATATTCAGGGCGTAGACAGTGTGTACGATCTGGTGTGGAGTGATGGTCCGTTGGGTAAAACCACGTATGGCGACATTTACCACCAGAACGAGGTTGAGCAGTCTACTTACAATTTTGAACACGCTGATGTCGATTTCCTGTTTACCTGCTTTGAGCAATACGAAAAAGAAGCGCAGGAATTACTGGCGTTGGAAACTCCACTGCCACTTCCTGCTTATGAGCGCATTCTAAAAGCGGGTCACACCTTCAACTTGCTGGATGCCCGTAAAGCGATTTCCGTGACTGAGCGTCAGCGTTATATTCTGCGCATCCGTACTCTGACCAAAGCAGTTGCTGAAGCTTACTATGCCTCCCGTGAGGCGCTTGGCTTCCCTATGTGTAACAGAAAATAAGAGGCCATCATGACTCAACAGACTTTCCTTGTGGAAATCGGCACCGAAGAGTTGCCACCAAAGGCACTGCGTTCATTGGCTGAATCCTTTGCGGCCAATTTTGAAGTAGAACTGCAAAATGCCAATCTGGGTCATGGTGAAGTTAGCTGGTTTGCTGCTCCTCGTCGTCTGGCGTTGAAAGTGGCAAATCTGGCGGCGGCACAGGCTGATCGTGAAATAGAAAAACGTGGCCCTGCTATTGCTCAGGCGTTTGATACGGAAGGAAAACCAACCAAAGCAGCGGAAGGTTGGGCACGCGGTTGCGGTATTACCGTTGATCAGGCTGAGCGTATGGTAACCGATAAAGGTGAATGGTTACTTTATCGTGCTCAGGTTAAAGGCCATGAAGCGAAAGAATTGCTGGCGGATATGGTAAGTAGCGCGTTAAGTAAATTACCGATCCCTAAACTAATGCGCTGGGGGGATAAAGAAACCCAATTTGTCCGTCCAGTACATACCATCACTATGCTTCTGGGTTGTGAAGTGATTGAAGGCGAAATTCTGGGTATCAAATCTGATCGTATTATTCGTGGTCACCGTTTTATGGGAGAGGCGGAGTTTACCATTGATAACGCAGAGCAGTATCCGGCAATTTTGCAGGAGCGTGGTCGGGTCATTGCGGATTATGAAGCGCGTAAGGCCCTGATCAAGCGTGATGCAGAACAAGCAGCGACACAGCTTGGTGGTGTGGCAGATTTGACTGACAGTTTGCTGGAAGAAGTCACTTCATTAGTGGAATGGCCTGTTGTTCTGACAGCAAAATTTGAAGAAAAATTTCTTGAAGTACCTGCCGAAGCGCTGGTTTATACCATGAAAGGCGACCAGAAATATTTTCCGGTTTACGATAAATCCGGCAAATTGATGGCGAACTTTATTTTTGTTACCAATATTGAATCTTCTGATCCTCAGCAGATAATCACAGGTAACGAAAAAGTAGTGCGTCCACGTCTGGCAGATGCTGAATTCTTCTTCAATACTGACCGTAAACAGCGTCTGGAAGATAACCTGCCACGTCTGGAGACCGTTCTGTTCCAGAAACAACTGGGTACACTGCGCGATAAAACAGACCGTATTCAGGCTCTGGCTGGCTGGATTGCTGAAAAGATCGGGGCAGATGTTACTCATGCAACCCGCGCAGGTTTACTGTCTAAGTGTGACTTAATGACTAACATGGTTTTTGAGTTCACTGATACGCAGGGTGTGATGGGAATGCACTATGCTCGTCATGATGGCGAAGCTGAAGATGTGGCTCTGGCACTGAATGAACAGTATCAGCCGCGTTTTTCTGGTGATGATCTGCCATCTACCGGAGTTTCCTGTGCCATAGCGATCGCCGATAAGATGGATACGCTGGCAGGAATTTTCGGCATCGGTCAACATCCTAAAGGGGATAAAGACCCCTTTGCACTGCGTCGGGCCGCGTTGGGTGTGCTGCGTATTATTGTTGAGAAAAAACTGCCTCTCGACCTCCAGACTTTGTCTGAGGAAGCTGTGCGTCTGTATGGTGACAAACTGACCAATGAAAACGTTGTCGATGATGTGGTTGAGTTTATGCTCGGTCGTTTCCGCACCTGGTATCAGGAGCAGGGCTACAGCGTTGATACTATCCAGGCCGTACTGGCACGTCGTCCGACTCAACCGGCAGACTTTGATGCCCGTATGAAAGCGGTCACGCATTTCCGTACATTAGATGAAGCAGTTTCTCTGGCGGCAGCGAATAAGCGTGTTTCCAACATTCTGGCAAAATCAGAAGAGAAGCTGAATGACACTGTTCAGGCTTCAGTGTTGAAAGCAGCGGAAGAGATCCAACTGGCGACTCACCTTGTTGTATTGAAAGAGAAGCTGGTACCTCTGTTTGCAGAAGGTAACTATCAGGATGCGCTGGTTGAACTGGCTTCTTTGCGTGAAGCTGTGGATGCATTCTTCGATAATGTAATGGTGATGGATGAAGATCTGCAAGTAAGAGCAAATCGCCTGACGCTATTGAGTGAACTGCGCGAGTTGTTCCTGCGGGTAGCGGATATTTCACTGCTCCAGTAATTGCTGATAAGTTTTATTGAGTTAGTGTAAGTACCTTTAAAGCTAATTACTATTAAGACAGAGCCTCGCGGATCATAGCGGGGCTTTTTGCTATCTTGAAGATATTACAATGTGTAAACTTTGGACGGAATATCATCAAATAACCACTTATCTTTAAAAAGATATTGACGATCCGTGATGTCGGCAGTAAGATGCGCTTCGTTTTCGGCGAGTAGCGCAGCTT